>CAZONQ010000022.1:0-24713 GCA_964581125.1 uncultured Ornithinimicrobium sp. | reverse complement strand
ATGCACGCGGCGCTGCCGGCCCAGGGCGGATTCTTCTGGGAGGACCACGGCTTCGCCGTCGCCTTCCTCTTCCTCCTGACGATCGCGGTGCTGCGCGGCCAGGCCACCTACTGGGTCGCCCGCGTCGTCACCGAGCAGGCGCTGCGGCACACCTCCCCGGCCACCGGCTGGCGCGCCGGGGTGCACGCCTGGCTGGCCGGCGAGGGCGTCGCGCGGGGCCGCGCGTCCCTCCAGCGCTGGGGGCTGGTCGTCGTGCCCCTGTGCTACCTGACCGTCGGCTTCCAGACGCTGGTGCTCGCGGCCGCCGGGATGATCCGGATCCCCTGGGGCCGCTTCACCCTGGTGCAGCTCCCCGGCGCCGCCGCGTGGGCGCTGATCTACAGCACGATCGGCTTCGCCCTGTGGGGCGCCGCGATCGCGGCCCTCGCCGGGGAGCCCCTGGCGATCGCCGCCGTCGCCGCGGTGCTCCTGGTCGTCCTGGCCACCGTCCTCGTCCGGGTGCGGCGCCGCGGCTGAGCGTCAGCCGACCCAGGTCGGGCCCGCCCACTCCAGGCTGTGGCCGGTCTCCTCGAGCATCCCCTGGTCGACCGCCCACACGTCCACCGACCCCTCGCGCTCCGCCGCGACGACGAGCAGCTCGCCCTCCCTGCCTGGCACCCACCCGACGAAGCGCGGCCAGTGCCCGGTCACCACCTGCTGGCGCAGCGTGAGCAGCCCCTCGTCGTCGACCGCGAAGACGGACACGGTGTCGGTCCCGCGCGTGGACACGTAGACGTGCGACCCGTCCGGCGCCACGACGATCCCCGCGGTCGTGGTCTCGCCCGGCCCGGGACCCTCGGGCACCGTCGTCACGGTCTGCACCGGCACCCACCGCCCACCTTCGCGGCGCACCGTGTGGACGGTCTGGTCCAGCTCGGCGGCCACCCACAGCAGGTCGTCGCGGCCGGGTGCGAGCACCAGGTGCCGCGGCCCGCAGCCCGGGGGCAGCACGACGTCTCCGGTATGGAGCAGCCTCCCCTCCTCGACGCGCACCTCGCGCAGCCGGTCGGTGCCCAGGTCGCACACGAGCAGGTGCTCGTCGTCGAGGAAGACGGCCTGGTGCGCGTGCGGCGCGTCCTGACGGTCGTGCGGCCCGTCGCCGGCGAACGCCAGCTCGTCGACGAGCCCGAGCTGCCCGTCGCTCACCTCGACCAGCCCGACGCTCCCGCTGACGTAGTTGCAGACGACCAGCCACCTGCCGTCCTGGGACAGGGCCAGGTGAGCCGGCGCGGCGCCCCCGCTGCCCGTGGTGGACACCACGCCCTCGGCGGGGTGCACCCGGGCGACGTGTCCCGGGTCCCCCTCGGAGACGGCATACACCTCCTCCTCGCCCGCGCGGACGAGCCAGGAGGGGTCGACCGGCCCGGGGAGCGCCTCGACGTCGCCGAACCCCTGGTCGGTGAGGCTGACCCGGGCCAGGCCCGAGCGCCCCTCCGGCCGGTCGGTGGTGTAGCCGCCGAGGTAGAGGATCGTCATGCCCGTCATCGTGCCACCCGGGAGGGGCGCGTGGGCCTAGAGTTGACCCATGGGCCGCGAGTACGACCAGGACACGACCGTCGGCAACAGCCCCCTGCGGATCCGCGCGCGCGGGAGGGCGGTCCTCTCCAACCCGATGACCAACCGGGGCACCGCGTTCACCGCCGCCGAGCGCGAGCTGCTCGAGCTGGACGGGCTCATGCCGACCGGCCAGACCAACCTGGAGAACCAGACGCGCCGCGTCTACGAGCAGTACCGCGCCAACAAGTCGATGCTCGGCAAGTTCCTCACGCTCAACGCCCTGCGCGACCGCAACGAGGTGCTCTTCTACCACCTGCTCTCGGCGCACCTGGAGGAGATGCTCCCGGTCATCTACACGCCGACGATCGGCGAGGCGATCGAGCGGTTCAGCCACAACTACAACCGCCCGCGCGGGGTGTTCCTCTCGATCGACCGTCCGGACAAGGTCGAGCAGTCGCTGCGCAACTACGGCCTCGGCGCCGACGACGTCGACCTCATCTGCGTCACCGACTCCGAGGGCATCCTCGGCATCGGCGACCAGGGCATCGGCGGCATCCAGATCGCCATCGGCAAGCTGTCCGTCTACACCGCCGCGGCCGGGATCCACCCGCGCCGCGTCATCCCCGTCGTGCTCGACGTGGGCACCGACAACCTCGGGCTGCTGTCCAACGACCTCTACCTCGGCGAGCGGCACAGCCGGGTGCGCGGCCAGCGCTACGACGACTTCATCGACCACTTCGTGCGCACGGCCACCGAGCTCTTCCCGCAGGCGATGATCCACTGGGAGGACGTCGGCACCGGCAACGCCTACCGGATCCTCGACCGCTACAAGGACGAGGTCTGCACCTTCAACGACGACATCCAGGGCACCGCCGCCGTGGTGCTCGCCGCGCTGCTCGCCGCCGTCGACGTCACAGGCATCGACCTGGACGACCACCGGATCGTCGTCTTCGGCGCCGGCAGCGCCGGGATGGGGATCGCCGGGCTGGTGCGCGACCAGATGCTGCGCACCGGTCGCTCCGAGACCGAGGAGGAGGCCTACGCCCGGTTCTGGCCGATCGGCATCCAGGGGCTCTACTTCGAGGACGACCACCGGCTGCACGACTTCCAGAAGCCCTGGGCCAGGAACCGGCTGGACGTGGCCGGGTGGGACGTCAAGGACCCTGACCACATCGGGCTGACGGACGTCGTGCGCAACGTGCGGCCGACGATCCTCATCGGGACCTCGACCAAGGGCGGCGCCTTCACCCGCGAGGTCGTGCAGGAGATGGCCGAGCACTGCACGCGGCCGATCATCTTCCCGCTGTCCAACCCCACCAGCCGGGCCGAGGCGACGCCCGCCGACCTGCTCGAGTGGACCGACGGGCGGGCCCTGGTCGCGACCGGCAGCCCCTTCGACCCGGTGGACCACGACGGGGTGCGGCACTCGATCGCGCAGTCCAACAACGCCCTCATCTTCCCCGGTCTCGGGCTCGGCGTCGCCGCCTGCCGCGCCTCGCGGGTCTCCGAGGGCATGATCGCCGCGGCCGCCAACGCGCTGGCCGGGATGGTCAACACCTGGCGCCCCGGCGCTCCCCTGCTGCCCAGCATGAGCGACCTGCGGCTCGTCTCGGCCACCGTCGCGATCGCCGTCGCGCGCCAGGCCGCCGAGGAGGGCATCGCCCAGGCGCCGATGACCGACCCGATCCAGCAGGTCTACGACCGGATGTGGCAGCCGCGCTACCCCGACGTCGAGGCGATCTGAGGACGAGCCCGGGGCCGCCGGAGGAGGAGGTCGTCAGCGGGCCCGCCGGTGGAGCACCAGCGAGACGCCGAGGACCAGCAGACCGCCGAGCGAGAGCCCGGCGCCGACCAGGGAGGGCGCCCGCAGCCCGTGGCCCGTCGCGATGACGAGGCCGCCGAGCCAGGCGCCGAGGGCGTTGGCGACGTTGAGCGAGGAGTGGTTCATCGCCGCGCCGAGCGTCCTGGCCGGGCCGGCGACGGACATGAGCCGCAGCTGCAGCGCGATGACCCACGCCGACGCCGCGACCGCGACGACGGCGAGCGTCACCAGCGCCGGGACGGTCCACCGGGACGTCTGCCAGAAGGCGAGCAGCGACACGGCCGAGAGGGTGCCCATGAGCACCAGCGTGCGCAGCACCGACCAGTCGCCGAGGCGCCCGCCGAGCCAGGTGCCGAGCACCGAGAAGGCGCCGTGCACGAGGAGGAAGACCGGGACCCAGGACTCCCCGAGCCCGGTGACCTGCACGACGGTCGGGGCGATGTAGGAGTACATCGCGAACATGCCGCCGAAGCCGACCGCGCCGACGAGCATCGTCAGCCAGAACTGCACGTCGGCGAAGGCCCGCAGCTCGGTGCGGAAGGAGCGGTCGCGCTCCGCCGGGAAGTGCGGCACCCAGGCGCGCACGAGCAGCGCGGTGAGCAGGCCGACGGCGGCCACCGCCCAGTAGGCCGAGCGCCAGCCCAGCTCCTGCCCCATCCAGGTCCCCACCGGGACCCCCGCGACCATCGCGATGGGCAGGCCGAGCATGACGGTGCCGACGGCCCGGCCGCCCTGGCCGCGCGGCACGAGCGCCACCGCCACGAGCGAGGCGAGGCCGAAGAACGCGCCGTGCGGCAGCCCGGAGAGGAAGCGGGCGCCGAGCATCGTGGGATAGCCCGGCGCGAGCGCGGTCAGCGCGTTGCCCGCCGCGAAGACGACCATGAGCACGACGAGGACGGCACGCCGCGGCAGCCGGGCCGCACCCAGCGCGACGAGCGGGGAGCCGACGACCACGCCCAGCGCGTAGGCGGAGATGACGTGGCCGGCGGTCGGGATGTCGACGTCCACGCCCGCGGCGACCTGCGGCAGCAGGCCCATCGTGACGAACTCGGTGATCCCGATCCCGAAGCCGCCCAGGACGAGCGCGGCGAAGGCGAGCGCCCGGGCGCGAGGGTCGACCGGACGGTCGGGGCGACGGTCGGCACGGGGGCCGGAGGTGCGCGGCGGCGGGGTCGCGGTCGGGCGGGCGGCAGGGGTCACCAGGGGGGCCCTCTCTCGGGCGGCACGGCGGTGGGGACCGTCCAAGCCTAGGGCCTCGCGCGCCCTGCTCCGGCCACGGGCAACCGCCGCGGCCGCCCCGCGGTCAGCCCTCGACGGCCTCGGCGATCGCCACGAAGTTGCCCCTGCGGTGCCCGTCGGCCCGCTCGCCGAGGGAGTCGTCGCAGGTGATGAGGGCGATCCGCGCCACGTCGTGCTGGTCGCCCCAGACCAGCGGCGAGGTCTGCAGGCCCTTCTTGGACAGCTGCTGGGTGTCGGTGACGACGAAGTCGCGGGTCGTGCCGTTGCCGTAGCCGACGGTGACGATCTCGCCCTCGGTGACCTCGCCCAGGTCGTAGAAGACGTCGGGCTCGTCGTAGTAGACCATGTGCGCGGCGATGACGGCCGTGCCCTGCTGGCCGGGCACGACGCGGTCGGTGCCGGTGTACCAGATGGCCTCGCCCTGGTCGGGGTTGATCGTGCCCTGGGCGGTGAGCCCCTCGGGCGCGATCGGCTGCTCCTCCAGGCCGGCCGACGGCACCGACACCCACGCGGGGGCGTCCGGCCCGTCGGCAGCGACCCGCGGCCCGCCGGTGCCCGCGAGCGCCCCGACCGCCTGCACGGTCAGGGTGCTCACCCCGAGCGTCGCGACGAGCAGCGCGGTCGGGACGAGGAGGCGCGGACCTCGGGGCATCGGTGGTCTGCGGAGGTATGACGTGCGCGGGCTCAGTGCTCCGCGGGGCGGCGGCGCATGGCCCACCCGGCGGCACCCGCGCCCGCGAGGACGAGTGCGGCGCCCCCGAGCATGCCCAGGTCGGTGCCGGGCGTCGCCGGCCCGTCGGTCTCCACCGCCGGACCGGTCGGCCCGTCGGTCTCCGTGGGCGCGGACGTCTGGTCGCCCTGGTCGCCGTCGTCGGTCTGGTCGGCGTCGCCGGGCGCCTCGGTCTGGCCGGCCGCCTCGTCCGGCAGCTCGACCTCCTGGTCCTCGCCCCCGCCGCCGCTGCCCTCGTCGGCCTGGCACACGATGGCGTTGGTGATGCTCCCGGTGGCGTCCTCGGGCAGGTCGAGGCCGTAGCGGTAGGCCTGGTAGCCCTCCCAGGGGTGCACGTCGTACTGGTCCTGCTGGCCGTCGACCTCG
The DNA here is from genome assembly GCA_964581125.1 of uncultured Ornithinimicrobium sp. Taxonomy (GTDB): domain Bacteria; phylum Actinomycetota; class Actinomycetes; order Actinomycetales; family Dermatophilaceae; genus Ornithinicoccus. The sequence continues at coordinate 19,020 of CAZONQ010000022.1, read as the reverse complement.
ATGACCACGCCCACCCACTCGTTGTCCTGGGCGAGCGAGCCGGACCAGTTCTCGCCGATCTCGACCGCGAGCACGCCGGGGGCGCCGTTGACGTTGGACACGTAGCAGGAGACGCCCTCGTAGCCCTGGTTGGCGAAGTAGCTCTCCCAGTAGGCCTCTCCTGGCTGACCGGGCACCGCGGCGGCCGACGCGGCCCCCGCGAGGACGATGACGGCGGCGCCGGCCCCGGCGACGAGGCCACCGCCACGGCGAGTGGTGGTGCGCATGGTGGGTTCCTTTCACGGCGACGCGCGGGACGCGGGTGCCCCACCCGTCCGGTCGACGGTCTCTGCAGCCTCGAGTCACACCAGTCACAAACAACACTTGTGTAACTTCAGGCGCAGACGCACCATACCGCAGGTGCGGCCGCCGGCACGCGGCCCCGGCGTGTCGCCGTCAGCGGGCGGGGGTGTCGGCGCGGGGCCGGACGAGCGCGACGAGGGTGGCGCCGGTCTCCGGGACGGTGGTCCCCTCCGACACGACCGTCGCCTTGTCGTCCTGCACGACGAACATGAGCACGGCGTCCGGCTGACGTTCCCGGAAGTCCTCGAGGGTGTGCTGCTCGGTGAGGCGGGTCTTGCGGACCGTCATCCCCTCGCGCACCCTCTGCTCCAGCTCGGGGGCGGTGAGCGCCGGCTGGAAGGCGACGTGCGCGGTGAGCTTGCTCGCGGTGCGCTGCTTGGCGGTGCCGGAGCTGCCCGCCTCGGGGTCCGGCTCCCCCTGCCGGCTCAGCTGGTAGGTGTTCTGGCTGCCCAGGGTGTGCGCGAACTCGCGCGCCGCGGTCGCGTTGGTCATGTCGTCGTAGGTCGCGGCGACCAGGGAGCCGATGCCCGCGAGCTCCATGTCCTCGACCGCATACTCCGACAGGATGTGGGTGCGCTCGATCCGCAGGCCGGACATCCGCGCCTGGCTCACCTCGGCGGGCCCGAGCGAGACGAGGAGCGTGGGGATGCCGAGCCCCTGCAGGATCCCTGCGGCCTGCCGCGCCCAGCTCGGCGCCCCGGCGAAGAGCACGCCGTTGGGGGTGGTCGTGGCCAGCCCCAGCCGCTCGGCCAGGCGCCCCACGCCGAGGCCGTAGACGGCGACCGTGACGACGATCGTGACGAAGACCAGCGGCACGAGGTCGGCGGCGTCGGCGACGAGCGCGGCGAGACGCTCCGCCTCGGCCTCCAGGCGCAGGGCCTCCTCGGGCGGGGTGTCCAGCGCCCGGGCGGCCAGCTGGGCACGCTCCGCCGCGTGCTCGATCTCCAGGGCGAAGATGCTCGTGACCGCCGCCGCGACGATGCCGCGCGGGGCCATGAAGGACAGCAGGGTGCGCTCCTGGCGGGTGGCCGAGGTGCCGAGCAGCCCGAGCAGGACCGACACCGGCCGCACGACGAGCATGAGCAGCGCGACGAAGACGAGCGCGGTGGGCGCCACGTCCATCACCTCGGCGGGGCTGATCCTGCCGCCGAGCAGGACGAAGAGCGCACCGACGATGAGCACCTGCAGGTGCTCCTTGAACTCGCGGACGTGCTCCAGGCGCAGCTCGCGCCGGTTGCCGAGGTAGATGCCGAGCATCGTCACGGTGAGCAGGCCGCTCTCCGGCTGGAGCAGGTTGGAGACCACCAGCGCGCCGACGGCGGCGGCGAGGAAGACGACGCCGTCGAGGAAGTCCGGGATGAGGTGCTTGCGCATCGCCAGCTCGAGCGTGACGCCGAAGAGCAGCATGAGCGCGGTCGAGATGAGCAGCAGGCGCCCCAGCGTCACCATCGCCGGCCCCACCGCCGGCTCCGGGCCGCCGAGGATGACCGCCTGGAAGACGAGGACGGCGAGCACGGCGCCGATCGGGTCGACGATGATGCCCTCCCAGCGCAGCATCGAGGACACCCGGCGCGTGGGCCGCAGCTGGCGCACGATCGGCGCGATGACCGTGGGCCCGGTGACGACCAGCAGCGCACCGATGAGCAGCGACAGCTCCCAACCGATGCCGGCGACCATCCCGGAGGCGGTGATGAGCGCCCAGGCGATCGCCACGGTCACCGTGCACAGGCGCACGACCGCCCGCCCCAGCCCGCGCAGGTCCCGGAACCGCAGGGACAACGAGCCCTCGAAGAGGATGATGCCGACCGAGATGCTCACCCCCGCGAAGAGCACCTCGCGGCCGAGCACCTCCTCGGGCGACACGACCTGCCCGAGGCCGAAGCCCACGACGAGCAGGAGCAGGATGGAGGGCACCTTGGCCCGGTACGCGACGAGCTGGCACGCGGCTCCGAGCGCGAGCACGAGGGCCAGGTAGGGGGCGACGGGCACGGGTGCCAGTGTGCGCCATACCGGAGCCCGTGCGCACCTCCCGCCCCGCCCGGGCGCGTCAGCCCTCGTCGACCACCTCGAGCAGGCCGGCCCCGACGAGCGTGTCCACCGCACCCTGCGTGAGCTCGGCGGCAGACCCCTCGGGGGGCGCGCCGAACTGCTCCTCCAGCGCCCGGGCCAGCTCCTCGAGCGTCGCGGGCCGGGCGGCGCGGCGGCGGATCGCGGTGCCCAGCGCGGAGACCCGGTGCACCTGGCCGTCGACGAGGACGAGCGACTCGCCCCCGTGGTGCAGCTCGTCGTGCGCGGGCACGCTGCGGACCGTCACCACGGCGACCTCCGGGCGCAGATCTCGGCGGCCAGCGGCTCGAGGTCGAGCACCTCGGCGTAGACCGCGCGGCGGGCACCCCCGGTGCGCCCGAGGACGTCGGCGAGCCACCGCAGCGGACCGTCGGTGCGCATGAAGCCGGAGGACTCCGGCGTCAGCTCGAGCACCGCGTCGAGCACGTCGAGCTCCTCGACCCGCGGCGGGCCAGGGTGGTCGGGCTCGCGCCGCAGCAGCACGACCCCGGCCAGCCAGGGCGTCACCACCGGGCCGGTCAGGCCGACGTCGCCGGGCGCCTGCTCGTCCTTGGTGCCGGCCCAGTCGCTGCGGCGGGTGGACAGCGGCTTGAGGTAGGGGGTGATGGTCCCGTCCCGGCGCACGCCCACCGTCTCGTCGCTGACGTAGGCCCGGGCGGGACCCAGGGTGCGGCACAGGGTGGTCTTGCCGGTGTTGCCCGGGGCGACGAAGACAGCGGTCGCGCCGGTCTCCGGGTGGGCCAGCCCGGCGGCGTGGAGCATGAGCAGCTCTCCGGTGCGGGCGGTGATGACCGCGTGGGTGACGCTCTGGGTGAGCCGCTGGAGCAGCCGGGCCAGGTCGCGGTCGTGGACCACGCTCTCCTGGCGGGTCCACGGCGTGGCGACCTCCCCGTCGGGCGGCACGACCCCGGCCTCGACGACGAGCGGATCCCCCGCGCCGTCGGGTGCCGGCCCGTCCGGACGGAGGGCGAGGTGCCAGCGGTCCCGCACCACCCGAGCAAGGTGCTCCGGCTCGTGCCCCACGACGCGCACGTCGACGTCGGTCCCCAGCACGTGCAGCGGGACGACCAGGGGCTGCGCGCTCACGCGTCCCACCCTAGTCGGCCGGCACGACGAGGCCGGGGCCACCGCCTCAGCGGTCCTCGGCCTCCTCCAGGGCGGCGCGGGCCGCGTCCCGCCGCTCGCGGCCGGCGACCAGGTCGGCCTCGGCCGCCTCGAGCGCCTCCGCGGCCTGCCTGCGGGCCGCCGTGGCCCCGTCCGCCTCGTCCTGCGCCTCGGCCAGAGACCCCTGCGCCCGGCGCAGCTCCTCCCCCGCCTCCGCGACCCGGGCCCGCGCCGCCTCGAGCGCCTCCGCCGCCCCGGCGTCCGCCGCCGCTGCGGCCTTGCGCGCGGCCCGCGCCGCCGCGACCTGCTTCTCCGCCTCGTCGAGCTCCATCTCGAGGGCGGAGACGTCCGCGTCCGCCGGCTCACCGGGCTCCTCAGGGCCATCGACGCCCTCCTCGTCCTCGGCAGGCTGCTCCTCGCCCCCGCTCTCCTCGACGTCCTCGAGCCCCTCGTCGTCGGCCCGGCCGCCCTCGAGCCGGGTGAGCACGACGCCCGTGCTCGTGCGGGCCACCGCGTCGGCCACGTCGACCTCGCCGAACCCGCTGTAGCTCAGCGCCCTCGTCAGGCTGCCGCTCGTCACGACCTCGGCGGCCCCCACGTCGGCGAGCGCGGCGACGGCCGTGTCCCGCACCTCCGCCTCGGTCGCGCCCGTCAGCCCGCCGGCGTGCTCCCGGGCCGCGGCGACCCACGCGGCGAGCACCTCGTCCCGCTCCGGGCGCAGGGCGGCGAGCGCGGCCGCGTCCAGCGTGGCCTGGGCGTGGCGCATCCGGGCCCCGACGTCGACGAGCCGGGAGACCACGGGGTCGTCCGCGCGCACGGTGGCGTTGACCGCCGCCGCGGAGACGCTGGGCTTGCGGAGGGCCCCGACCTCCTTGGCCACCTCGCGCAGCCCCTCGCTGCGCAGCCGGGCGACCCACTCCTTGCGGGTGGCGACGAAGTCGGCGGGCGCGACGGCATACACGGCATCGACGGCCCGGGCCAGGGCCTCCTGCGCGTGCTCGTCCATGGGCTGGACGATATGCCCCCCGGCCTGCCCCGTGCAGAGCGTGCGCCCGGTCGCCGGTGACGACGCAGGACCTCCCCGGAGGCAGCCCGGGGAGGTCCTGTGCTCGAGTGTGCCGCGGGAGCGTCAGCGACGCTCGTCGACCGCGCGCACGAGGCGCCAGGCGAGCGGGAAGGCCGCGGCGGCGATGCCGGCCTTGATCAGGCCCGGCACGATGAACGGGGTGATGCCGTAGGCGGCGATCGTCGCCGGGTCGGTCAGGCCGAGCAGGGCAGCCATGTAGGGCACGCCGACGACGAAGGGCGCCACGGTCGCCAGGCAGAAGCCGGCCATGGCCAGCAGCGGGCTGCGGTCCCACGCCCGCTCGGCGCACCAGCCGGCGATCGCGGCCGCGGCGACGAAGCCGATGATGAAGCCGAAGGTCGGTGCCAGCACCATCGCCGGGCCGCCGCCGAGCTCGGCGAACCACGGCACGCCCGCCAGCCCGAGCACCATGTAGGTCGTCAGCGCGGCCGCGCCGCGACGCATGCCCAGCGCGCCACCCACGAGCATGACGGCGAGCGTCTGGCCGGTGATCGGCACCGGCCACATCGGGACGGTCAGCTGCGCGAGCAGCCCGACGACGGCGGCGCCGGCCGCGACCAGCGCGACGTCGGTGAGCACCGAGCTGCGCGGGACGAGCCGGTCGGCGAGCACGCCCGGGCGCGCGGGAAGGGCTGCGGTCGACACGAGGGGGACCTCCTGGTGGGTCGGCGGAGACGTATGCCGCACAGACTGCCACAGCCCCAGACCCTCCCGCCGGGCAGGTTGACGTGCACGTGAGGTTGACGCCGCGGACGGCGCACGGCATACGCTGGGGCCGCACCGACGCCGGTCCGCCCGCAGGGCAGGCCGGCGTCCCGCCGCACGCGACCGTGCGGACACGACGACCCAGGAGCCAGGCCAGTGAAGATCGCCGTGCTGAACGCCGGGGGCGACTGCCCCGGGCTCAACGCCGTCATCCGCGGCGTCGTGCTCAAGGGCGACCGGATCTACGACCACGAGTTCGTCGGCGTCAAGGACGGCTTCCGCGGGCTCGTCGAGGACGACCTCGTGCCCCTCCCGCGCCAGCGGGTGCGCGGCCTGTCCAAGGTCGGCGGCACGATCCTGGGCACCTCCCGTGTCAGCCCGATGACCAACGGCGGCACCGCGCGCGTCAAGGAGGTCATGGACAAGCACGGGATCGACGCGCTGGTCGCGATCGGCGGCGAGGGCACGCTCACGGTCGCGCGGATGTTCCACGACGACGGCATCAACGTCGTCGGCGTCCCCAAGACGATCGACAACGACCTGTCGGCCACCGACCGGACCTTCGGCTTCGACACCGCCGTGTCGATCGCGACCGAGTCCATCGACCGGCTCCGCACCACCGGCGAGGCGCACAGCCGCTGCATGGTCGTGGAGGTCATGGGCCGCAACGTCGGCTGGATCGCGCTGCACGCCGGCATCGCCGCGGGCGCCCACGCCATCCTCATCCCCGAGGTCCCGGTGACCGAGGACCAGGTCTGCGCGTGGGCCCAGCACGCGATGGACCGCGGCCGCGCGCCGACGATCGTCGTCGCCGAGGGCTTCTCCTTCGCCGGGGAGGCCGGTCGCGTCGAGAGCGACCGCACCGACGGCTTCGGCCGCCACCTGCTCGGCGGGATCGGCGAGCAGGTGACGCGCATGATCGAGGAGCGCACCGGCATCGAGACCCGCAACACCACGCTCGGCCACCTGCAGCGCGGGGGCGTGCCCAGCTCCTACGACCGCGTCCTGGCCACCCGCTTCGGCACCGCTGCGATCGACGCCGTGAGCAACCGGCTGTGGGGCACCATGGTGGCCCTCCAGGGCATCGACATCGTCAACGTCAACCTGCGCGACGCCACGAGCGAGCTCAAGACCGTCCCGCGCGAGCAGTGGGACGAGGCCGCGATCCTCTTCGGTTAGGTATGCCGTGAGCCCCTCCTCGACCTCCGGGCCGCCCCCGCCGCCCCTGCCCACCGCCGACGACGTGGACGCCGCCGCGGAGCGGATCCACGGCCGCGTCGCCCGCACCGGCCTGACCGCGAGCCCCCGGCTGTCGGAGGTGACCGGCGCCTCGGTCTGGCTCAAGCGCGAGGACCAGCAGCCCGTCCGCTCCTACAAGGGCCGCGGCGCCGCCAACCTCGTCGCCCAGCTCGACAGCGAGCAGGTCTGGGCCGGCGTCGTGTGCGCCAGCGCCGGCAACCACGCCCAGGGCGTGGCCCACGCCTGCGCCTCGCTCGGGGTGAGCGCCCGGATCTACCTGCCGGCCAACACGCCGCGCCAGAAGCGCGAGCGGGTCGCTGCGATCGGCGGCGACTGGGTCGAGACCGTCGTCGGCGGCACCACCTACGACGAGGCGGCCGCGGCGGCCCTCGCCGACGTGGAGCGCACCGGCGCGACCCTCGTCCCCGCCTTCGACCACCCGCACACGATCGCCGGCCAGGGCACGATCGCCCGCGAGATCGTCGAGGACCTCGCCGAGCAGGGCCGGACCCTCGACGTGCTCGTCGTCCCCGTCGGTGGCGGCGGCCTGCTCGCCGGCTGCCTCACCTGGCTGCGCGAGCGGCACCCCGGCGTGCGCGTCGTCGGCGTCGAGCCCGCCGGGGCGGCGAGCATGATCGCCGCCACCCGGGCCGGCGGGCCGGTGACGCTGCCGGAGATCGACCGCTTCGTCGACGGCGCGGCCGTCGCCCGCGCAGGTGCGGTGACCTACCAGGTGGTGGCACGGCATACCCCCGGGCTCGTGGCGGTGCCCGAGGGGCGCGTGTGCACCGAGATGATCGCGCTCTACCAGACCGAGGGGATCATCGCCGAGCCCGCCGGGGCGCTGGCCGCCGCCGCGCTGGACGTCGTCGGGATCGAGCCGGGGCAGAACGTGGTCGCGGTCGTCTCCGGCGGCAACAACGACGTCCTGCGCTACCCCGAGGTGATGGAGCGCAGCCTCGTCCACGAGGGGCTCAAGCACTACTTCCTCGTCGACTTCCCGCAGGAGCCGGGCATGCTGCGGCTCTTCCTCGACGAGGTCCTCGGTCCGGACGACGACATCGCGCTGTTCGAGTACACCAAGCGCAACAACCGCGAGACCGGCCCCGCCCTCGTCGGCATCGAGCTCGGCTCGCGCGAGGACCTGGCGCCGCTGCTGGAGCGGATGGACGCCTCCTCGATGGAGGTCGAGCCGATCCCGCCCGACAGCCCGCTGTTCCGGTTCGTGATCTGACTCCGGGTCTGTGAACCCAGCTTGAGAGCCGCACGAAGTCCAGAGCGGTGCAGGCTGCACCGTTCTGGAATGCGTGCCGCATCGTTACCGGTCAGGGAAGGATGCAGTCATGCCCAAGAAGTTTGATCCCGCGAAGAAGGAGCGGGCACCCAGGATGATCGCCGAGCAGGCGTCCGAGTTGGCTACCTTCCCTCGAGTGCGCGTGAGGACGGTTTCGTGACCTGCAGTTTCAGCCGCTAGGTGGGCACTAACAACTGGGTACCCTGGCGCGGTGGGAACGTTCGCGCACAGGGTCAGGAAAAGGCCGGGGCGACGACCGTGCAGGTCGTGCACAAGCGCGGACGACGCATCGTGGGCCTGTAGCCAAGTCAGGTCGGGTGGGCCCGGCAGGCCCAGATCGACGCCGGGAACCGGGCAAACAGCAACTGCAGGCGCCCCGGGTCTCGCGGCTTCAGCCTTCGATATAGAGGTAGCCGTCTACAGCGTGAGCCTCCTTGGCCGCGTCAAGCACCCTTCGGGCGCTGGCACGCTCCTCTGGGGAGACTTCGCGGGAGTCCAGCACTCGTGGAATATCTTCTAGCCAAGCCGCCAACTGGAAGAAGTTCAACATCGCGTCTGAATAGGGCCAAATGAAGTCGACGTATCTCACGCCCATCGTCGAGGCAGTCCGGCAGAACTTGAGGAACAGCTCACCGGGCGGCTCCTCAAGGGTCCTTATGGTTTCGTGCAACTGGTTCTGCACGTTCACTCTGAGCGAGATAGCCATCTCCTCACCTCGGCATTCCAGGCTCGTCGAGAGCGAGGACGAAGCACACCTGCGGGCATGCACCGGGGCTTCGCTTCCCGGGCGAGCTCATCGCGCTCCGCCGCTGGGCCGCGTAGGGGGCCGGTGCCGTCAGCGTCCTCAGCGGATGCCGCGCATGAGCCGCGAGATCCACGGGGAGAGGACCGCCATGACGACCCCCACCACGATCGAGGCGCCGCCGAGGAAGAGGAAGTAGGAGTGCTCGCTCTCTGCGTTGTAGAAGCGCGCCAGTGTGCCCGCCGCAGCCGAGCCGACCGCGATCGAGAGGAAGAACAGCGCCACCATCTGCGTGTGGAAGGCCTGCGGGGCCAGCTTGGTCGCGAGCGACTGCCCGACCGGCGAGAGGCACAGCTCGGCGCAGGTGAAGAGGAAGAGGATGAAGGTCAGCCCGAGCAGCGGCGTGCTGTTGGGGCCCCCGCCGGCCCACGGCAGGAACATGAGGAACGCCGCGCCCATGATCGCCGTGCCCAGGGCGAACTTCAGCGGCGTGACCGGCTGCCGGTCGCCCATCTTCGTCCACATCGCCGCGAAGACGCCGGCGAAGACGATGATGAAGATCGGGTTGATCGAGTTGACCCAGCTCGGCGGCATCTCCCAGCCGAAGAGGTTGCGGTCGAGCCGCTGCTCGGCGTAGATCGCCACCACGGTGAACTGCTGCTGGAAGAGCGACCAGAAGGTCGCGCTGGCCAGGAACATCGGGATGAACGAGACGACCCGGCTGCGCTCGTCGGGGGTGATCCGGCTGCTGCTGAGGATCATCGCGAAGAGCCCGACCGACGCCAGGATCGTCAGCACGACGACGATCGTCGACAGCCGCTCGGGGGCGAGCAGGCCGGCCCAGGCGGCCACGGCGATCACGACGGCGGCCGCGACCACGCCGATGACCAGGTTGCGCCGGCCCTGCGCGGTCAGCGGGTTGGGCGCGCCGACCCCGACGGCGGTGATCGTGCGCCGCCGCATGATGACGTACTGGACCAGCCCGAGGAACATGCCCATCGCGGCCAGCCCGAAGCCCCAGTGGAAGCCCTTGGCCTGCCACAGCAGCCCGGTGAGGAGCGGGCCGACGAGGGCGCCGAGGTTGACGCCCATGTAGTAGATCGTGAAGGCCGAGTCGCGGGTGTTGTCCTCGGGGGCGTACATGTCGCCCAGGACGGTGCTCGTCGTCGCCTTCAGCGTGCCCGCCCCGACGCCGACGCACACCAGGCCGACGCCGAGCCCCCACGTGCCGGGCAGGGCGGCGAGCGAGACGTGCCCGAGCATGATCAGGACGGTCGCGGTCAGCAGGGTGCGCTCGGAGCCGAGCAGCCGGTCGGCCACCCACGCGCCCAGGATCGAGGACAGGTAGACCATGCCGCCGTAGGCGCCGACGATCGAGGTCGCCGCCACCTCCGACATGCCCAGGCCGCCCTCGGTGGCCGTGTAGTAGATGTAGTAGGCCAGCAGGGCCTGCATGCCGTAGAAGCTGAAGCGCTCCCACATCTCCACCCCGGCCAGGTTGGCCAGGCCCCACGGGTGGCCGAAGAAGCCCCGCTTCTCCGGGGGCACCACGTGGGCGGATCGGTCGTGCGTGCCGAGGTCGGTCGCCATGGTCACCTTTCATACACCCACGTGGCCGCGGTGTCGCCCGGTGGGTCCGGCGGGCCGCCTGGGCCACCAGAAGTGCTCTCCGAGGACCCGGACGACGGCCGGCACGAGGATGGTGCGGACCACGAGGGTGTCGAGCAGCACGCCGATGCAGATGACCACGCCGATCTGGGCGAGGACGACCAGCGGCAGCACGCCGAGCACGGCGAAGACGGCGGCCAGCAGGATGCCGGCGCTGGTGATGACGCCGCCCGTGGCGCCGAGCGCCCGCAGCACGCCCTCGCGGGTCCCGTGCCCACGGGTCTCCTCGAGCGTGCGGGTGATGAGGAAGATGTTGTAGTCGATGCCGAGCGCCACGAGGAAGACGAAGGCGAGCAGCGGCATCGTGGCGTCGATCGCACCGAAGTCGAAGATCCCGGTGAAGACCCACCACGAGACGCCGAGCGCCGCGCAGAAGGTGGCCACCACGCTGCTCACCAGGATGACCGGGGCCAGGACGGAGCGCAGCAGGAGCATGAGGGCCACGAGCACCGTGCCGAGGATGAGGGGCATGACGACGAGGCGGTCGCGCACGGCGGCGTCGTCCGCGTCCAGGGCGGACGCGTCGCCGCCGGTGACGTAGGTCCCGGGCCGGTCCTGCAGCTCGGCACGCACGTCGCGCACGGTGGTCTGCGACCCGGCGCTGCCCGGCTCGGCCTCGAGGACCAGCCGCACCTGGCCGACCCCCTCCACCGGTGGCACCGCGGTCGCGGTCGTGACCCCGTCGACCCCGCCGAGGGTGTCGGCCAGCCCCTCGACCTCGGCGGCGTCGTCGCTGCGGGTGACGACGACGACCGGGTCGGACGTGCCCGCAGGGAACGACTCGGCCAGCCGCTCGGCGGCGGTGATGGCCTCCGGGGTGCGGAGGAACTGGTCCTCCGGCGCCAGCCCGCTGCGCAGCTGGGTGAGGCCGACGGCCATGGCCGCCAGCACGACGAGGGTGCCGACGACGTAGAGCACGGGAACCTTGGCCACCCGGTCGCCCACCCGGCGCCACGCCGAGCGCGACTCGCTGAGGACCTGCTGGCCCTCGCGCGGCACCTGCGGCCAGAAGACCCAGCGGCCGAGCGCGACCAGGGCGCCGGGGAGTACCCCGAGCACGCCGGTCGCCGCCACGAGGACGCCGACCGCGCAGGCGAGGCCGAGCCCGCGCGTCGTGGGGAAGACCGAGAGCAGCAGGCACAGCACGCCGACGACGACGGTGCTCGCGCTGAAGAGCACCGCCTCGGCGGCCCGGCGCAGCGCGAGCGCCATCGCCTCGTGCCGGTCGCCGTGCGTGCGCAGCTCGTCGCGGTAGCGGGAGATCAGCAGCAGCGCATAGTTGGTCCCGGCGCCGAAGACGAGCACCGACAGGATCCCGACGGTCGACTCGTCCCACGGCACGCCGACCAGCGCCAGCACCCGCGTCGCCGCGACCGCCGCGACCTGGTCGGCGATGCCCACGACGGCCAGCGGCACGATCCACAGCACCGGGCTGCGGTAGGTCACGATGAGCAGCAGCGCCACCACGCTCGCGGTCACCGCCAGCAGCGTGACGTCGGCGCCGTCGAAGACGGAGGCGAGGTCGGCCTGGACGGCGGCGGGGCCGGTCACCTGCGCGGTCACGCCGTCCGGCACGGCCTCGGCCAGGTCCGCCCGCAGCGCGGACACGACCTCCTGGGCCTGCGACGCGGACGCCGAGGCCACCGTGAGCACGCTCATCGCCGCGGTGCCGTCCTCGGACGGGACCAGCGGCATGCCGCCGGGCGGACCGTCGCCCTCGCCGTAGGTCCCGGCGAGGTCCTGCATCACCGCGCCGAGCCCCTCCAGGTCCGGCGCGATCTCGTCGTCCTCGGCGGTGAAGAGGACGATCGCCGCGCTCGTGCCCTCGTCGGGCAGCTCCTGGAGCAGCTCCTGCCCCTCAGTGCTCTCGTAGCCTGTCGGGAGCGTCGCCAGCGGCGAGGGGTCCCGCTCGGCCTGCCCGACGCCCGCGACGAGCCAGCCGCCCACCACGAGCGCGACGAGCGCGAGCACCCAGCTGCGCCGCCCGGTCAGCAGCGCCACGAGCCGGTCCATGCGGTTTCCCCTCGGTTAGGATCAGGCGGTAGACAACCAGGTGTCTAAGTAAGTGAGATAGTTCGTGACGAAGGCTAGCACCTCCGCGGCGTGGGTCGGCGGGTGGCGGCGCAGCGAGGCGCTCGACGCGCTCCGCACGCTGCTCGCGACCAGCGGACGGGTCGCCCCTGCGCTCGCCCGCCGCACGGGTCTGACCCACACCGAGCTCGCCGTGCTCGAGCACGTCATCGAGGACCCCGTCGGCCCCACCGAGCTGGCCCACCGCCTGGGCGTCACCTCGGCCGCTGCCAGCGGCATCGTCGACCGGCTCGTCGCGCGCGGTCACGTGGAGCGTCGGCCGCACCCCACCGACCGCCGGCGCACCGTCGTGGTCGCGACCCCCAGCGGGCAGGAGGAGGTGGTCGGGCACATGCTGCCGATGTTCCGCGAGCTCGCCGAGCTCGACGCCGCCTTCACGGACGAGGAGCTGGCGGTGGTGCTGCGCTACCTCGAGGGCGCCACGCGCGCGGTGACGCGCCTGCTGTGAGCGGCCTCGGCGCGGGGCCGACGGGCCGGGCCCGTTCCTGTCAATGACGGCTATCCTTGGAGGCGTGACCTCCCCCTCCCCCGCCGCCCGTCCCGCCACGGCGATCACGGTGTCCGACCGCAGCTCGGACGGCCGCCGTGAGGACGAGTCCGGCCGGGTGCTCGTGGAGGCCCTGCGCACCTACGGGTATGCCGTGGACGCCCCGGTCGTCGTCCCCGACGGCGTCGAGAGCGTGGCCGGCGCGATCCGCACAGCGGTCGCCGAGGGGCACCGCCTCGTGATCACCACGGGCGGCACCGGGATGGGTCCCCGCGACCTGACCCCGGAGGCGACCAGGGAGGTCGTCACCCGGGACAACCCGGGACTGGCCGAGCTGCTGCGCCACGAGGGCGCACGTCATACCCCCTATGCCGCCGCCTCCCGAGGGGTCGTCGGCGTCGTCGACTGGCCCGCCGACCAGGGCGTGGGCGGCACGCTCGTCGTCAACCTGCCCGGGAGGCCGTCCGCGGTGTCCGAGGGCATGGACGTGCTCGGGCCGCTGCTCGGGCACCTCGTCGACCAGGTCGCCGGAGGTGACCACTGATGGTGTCCGGACCGCTCGTCGACAGCTACGGCCGGGTCCACAAGGACCTGCGGGTGTCGGTGACCGACCGCTGCTCGCTGCGGTGCACCTACTGCATGCCGGAGCAGGGCGTGCCGTGGCTGCCGCGCGACACGATGCTCACCACGCCGGAGCTCGTCCGGCTCGCCGGCGTCGCCGTCGACCTCGGCATCGAGGAGATCCGTCTCACCGGCGGCGAGCCGCTGCTGCGCCGCGACCTCGTCGACGTCGTCGCCGGGATGGCCGCGCTCGACCCGGCGCCGGAGATCTCGATGACCACCAACGGCGTCGGCCTGGCCAAGAACGCCCAGGCGCTCAAGGACGCCGGCCTCACCCGGGTCAACGTCAGCCTCGACACGCTGCGCCGCGAGACCTTCATCGAGCTGGCCAAGCGCGACCGGCTGGGGGACACCCTCGAGGGGATCGAGGCGGCCGCCGCGGCCGGGCTCACCCCCGTCAAGATCAACACCGTGCTGATGCGCGGGGTCAACGACGACGAGGCCGTCGACCTGCTGCGCTTCGCGCTCGACCACGGCTACCAGCTGCGGTTCATCGAGCAGATGCCGCTGGACGCCCAGCACCAGTGGGACCGCTCGCAGATGATCGTCGGCGAGGAGATCCTGGCGATGCTGCGCACCGCCTTCGACCTCGAGGCCGAGCCCGAGGAGGCCCGCGGCAACGCGCCGGCCGAGCGCTTCTACGTCGACGGCGGCCCGGCGACCGTCGGGGTGATCGCGTCGGTGACGATGCCGTTCTGCGGGTCGTGCGACCGGGTGCGGCTCACCGCCGACGGCATGGTCCGCAACTGCCTCTTCGCCACCGGCGAGACCGACCTGCGCACGCCGCTGCGCGACGGCGCGGACGACGAGGCCCTGGCCGACCTCTTCCGCGAGTCGATCGGCGCCAAGCTGCCCGGGCACGGCATCAACGAGCCGGGCTTCCTCCAGCCGCCCCGGCCGATGAGCCGCATCGGGGGCTGAGGCGCGTGAGCGAGCCCGCCGAGGCGTCACCCGCCGGCGCGTCGGCCGCCACCCGGCCGGCAGCTCCCCACCCGCTCGCGCCGGCCCGCCTCACCCCCGGCTACTTCGCCGGGGTGATGGCCACCGGCATCGTCTGCATCGGCGCCCAGCTCAAGGGCTTCACGCTGCTGGCGACCGTGCTCTTCTGGCTGGCGGTGCTGTTCTACGTCGTGCTGGTCGGGCTCACCGCGTGGCGCCTGGTGTCCTTCCGCCGCGAGACGTCCGAGGACTTCCACGACCCGGCCAGGGCGTTCGGCTTCTTCACCTTCATCGCCGCGACCAACGTGCTCGGGGCCTCGTTGGTGGGCACCGGCCACACGGTGGTCGCGGCCGTGCTGCTCGCGGTGGCGGCGCTGACCTGGCTGGTGCTGGGCTACGTCATCCCGTGGACCTCGGTCCTGGGCAACAAGCGCCGCCCGATGCTCGACACCGCCAACGGCACCTGGTTCATCTGGGTGGTCGCCAGCCAGTCGATCGCGGTCGTCGCCGCCGGCCTGGAGCCGGTCTACGAGGGCCAGCGGGAGTGGCTGGCGATCCTGGCGATCCTGGCCTGGTCGGTCGGGGTCGTGCTCTACGCCGCGACCGCCGTCTTCGTCGCGCTGCGCGTCATGCTCTACCCGCTGCGCCCGGAGCACCTCGACCCGCCCTACTGGGTCGCGATGGGCGCGGTCGCCATCACGATCGTCGCGGGCGCCCGCATCGTCGAGATGGAGGAGGCGCCGATGATCGACGTCACCCGCGACCTCGTCGCCGGCATGTCGGTCGTCTTCTGGGCCTTCGCGACCTGGCTCATCCCGGTGCTGCTCGCCGCCGGCGTGTGGCGGCACGGGCTGCACAGGATCCCGCTCGTCTACCAGCCGACGCTGTGGAGCATGGTCTTCCCGCTCGGCATGTACGCCGTCGCCGGCATGTATCTCGGCGAGGCCAACCACCTGCCGGTCGTCGAGGCCATCGGCGCCAGCTGGTTCTGGGTGGCGCTGCTCGCCTGGGTGCTCGTGGCCGCCGGCATGGCGCGCAGCATCGTCCGCGCCGTCCGCCCCGCGGCCGCGTAGGGCCAGCCCGCCCGCCGCGTAGGGCCGGTCCGCCACTCACGCACGGTTCTTGTAGGGAACTCGTGCTGCATCCCGAGTTCTCTACAAGGACCGTAGGTGAGTCCGGGAGAGGTGCTCAGCCGCCGGCGAAGGGCGGCAGGACGTCGAGGACGGCGTCGTGCGCGAGCGGGGTGCTGCGGTCGCTGACGTACTGGCCCTCGTGCAGGACCGAGCTGCGGCCGAGGACCCGGCCCAGCTCCTCCCCGTGCAGCTCGACCAGCCGGTCGAGCAGGCTGCCCAGGTCGTCCGCGTGGACGAGCTCGGACTCGGTGCCGGCCGCCTCCGCCGCAGCGGCGAAGTATCTGACGGTCGCCATCGTGATCCCTCTCTCTGTGGGTGGGTCCGCCCCATCCTCCCACCTTCGGACGCCGGTTCCCAGCCCCGCCGGGCTCACAGCCGGTGGCCCCACTCCTCCACGTCGTCCCAGGTGTCGACGTCGCCGACGTGCTCGGCGCCGCCCCCGACGGTCCGCCAGCGCAGGTCGGACACCAGCCGACGGACGGAGGTATGCCGTGCGCTCCCCAGCGCGGCGAGCGCACCGTCCAGGGCCGGTCGCCGGTAGAGGGCGAGCAGCCACTGCCGGTGGCCGGTGGCGTCGACGTGGCTCACCGCGTCGACGTCCGCGTCCGGGCCGGGCAGCGCAGCACGCAGGGCGAGGAGCGCGGCGGCGGCGGCGGGCTGGTCGACCGCCACGACCGCCACCCACCCCGCGGGAGCCTCGGCACGGGCGGCCTCGTCGAGGGCCACCAGACCTGCGGCGATCCCCGCCACCGGACCACCGTCGGGCGGGTCCTCCAGGGTGCGCAGCACGCCGTCGGGCACCGGGGTGTCCCCCACGACCACGACCCGCCCGCCGAGGAGCGGCGCGGCGTCGAGGACCCGGTCGAGCAGCCGGCGGCCGCCGACGACGAGGGCCGCCTTGTCGCGGCCGCCGAGGCGCTCGCCACGGCCGCCGGCGAGGACGAGCAGGTCGACGGGGACCCGCGCGGACTCCCCGGGGACCTGCGCAGGCTCCACGGGCACCTCGCTCAGTAGGGCGGGAGCGAGGGGTCGACCCGCTCGATCCAGGCCAGCATCCCGCCGGTCATGACCCGCACGTCGGGATGGCCGATCTTGACCAGGTGCGCCGCGGCACGACGCGCGCGCGGGCCGGTCTTGCAGTAGACGACGACCGGCCCCTCCGGCAGCTGGCCGACCAGCTCCTCCCAGGTGAGGACCTCGCCGACCGGCACGGTGAGCGCGCCGGGCACGGTGCCGAGCGCGTGCTCGGCGGGCTCGCGCACGTCGAGCAGCACCGGGCCGCCCGGGGCGGCGACGGCGGCCGAGACCTCCTCGGCCGACACCTCCTCCAGCGGCACCAGCTCGCGGGTCGGCTCCGGCTGCGGGCGCGGCGGCAGCACGGCACCGGCGGGCCGCAGCGGCACCTCGCGGGTGCGCTGGGACAGCGCGTCGACGAGCAGCAGGCGCCCGACGAGCGGCTCGCCGAAGCCGCAGATCAGCTTGACCGCCTCGCCCGCCATGATCGAGCCGACCTGGCCGACGAGCGCGCCGAGCACGCCCGCCTCCGAGCACGACGGCACGTCCTCGGGACGCGGCGGCGAGGGATAGAGGTCGCGCAGGCTGACCGAGCCCGGCCGCCCCGGCACGAAGGAGGAGATCTGCGCGTCGAAGCGCAGCACCGCCGCCCACACCACCGGCAGGCCGAGCGCCGTGGCCGCGTCGGACACGGCATACCTCGTCGGGAAGTTGTCGGCTCCGTCGAGCACGAGGTCGTGCCCGACGAGCAGGCCCTCGGCGCTCTCGGGCGTGATGCGGGTGTGCCGCACCTCGACGGACACGTCCGGGTTGAGCCCGGCGACGTGGTCGGCGGCGGAGTCGACCTTGCGCCGGCCGACGCCGTCGGTGCGGTGGATGACCTGGCGCTGCAGGTTGGTGGTGTCGATGACGTCGTCGTCGATGATCGTCAGGTGCCCGACGCCGGCCGCGGCGAGGTAGGACAGGATCGGGCTGCCCAGCCCGCCGGCCCCGACCACGGCGACCCGCGCGTTGAGCAGCCGCCGCTGCGCCTCGATGCCCATCCCGGGCACGAGCAGGTGGCGGGAGTAGCGCGACACCTGCTCCCGCGTCAGCTCGGGCCCCGGCCCGACGAGCGGCGGGAGCCGGCCGCCGTCGCGCTGCTCGTCGGTGCGGTCGGCCCGCTCGACAGGGTCGGTGCGCGACGTCATCGCTCCACGTCCTTGACCGGCAGGGAGACGGTGAGCACGCAGACGCTGTCCACGTCGGCGGTCACCTCGTGCGTCGCCTGGGGTATGGCGTGCGCCGTCCCCGCGGGCAGGGTCCAGGACGCGTCGGCGGTGCGCAGCACGACCTCGCCCGAGAGACACAGCAGCGAGGCCGGCCCGGGTGCGTCGTGGTCGGGCAGGCCGCCGCCGGCGGGCAGCCCGAGGACGATGAGGTTCTGCCCGGGCTGGCGCACGACCGCGCGCACCGCCCGGCCCCGGCCGCTCGTGCGGGCCCTGTCGAGCAGCCGCTCGCCCTCGGCCAGCACGTCGACGACCCGCGAGGGGTCATCCTCCGCGGGGGTCAGGCCGAGGTCGCCGAGGACCGCGTGGGGCCGGGTCACTCCACGCGCTCCCAGCCACGCTTCTGCGCGCGGGTGCCGGTCGCGGTGCCCGGGCGCTCGTCCCGGCTGCGGTAGACGATGTAGGGACGGGTGAAGTAGCCCAGCGGCGCCGAGAAGACGTGCACGAGCCGGGTGAACGGCCACATCGCGAAGAGCAGGAAGGCGAAGAGCGCGTGCAGCTGGAAGCCCAGCGGCGCCGCCTCCATGAGCGAGGCGTCGGGCTGGAACCAGAAGATCTGCCGGAACCACGGCGAGACGCCGTCGCGGTAGTTGTACTCCCCACCGATGGTGAGCAGGCTGCCGGCGATCGTGTTCCACATGCCCAGGACGATGACGACGGCGAGCACGAGATACATCGCCTTGTCGTTGGTCGTGGTCACCGAGAAGACCGGGCCGTTGGTGCGCCGCCGGTAGATGAGGATCGCCAGCCCGACGAGCGCCGCGAGGCCCGCGGGGATGCCTCCGGCCAGCGCGATGACGTGGTAGGCCTCGTGGCTCAGCCCCAGCCGGTCGGTGAGGCTCTGCGGGATGACCAGGCCCATGAAGTGCCCGACGGCCACACCGAGGATGCCGAAGTGGAACAGCGGGCTGCCGATCCGCAGCAGCTTGGTCTCGTAGAGCTGGGAGCTGCGCGTCGTCCACCCGAACTTGTCGTAGCGGTAGCGCCAGACGTGCCCGACGACGAAGATCGCCAGGCAGATGTAGGGGTAGATCACCCAGAGGAAGGTGCTCATCGTGGGGCTCCTACGGGGATGGTCGGGCCGAGGGTGTGCCGTGTGCCTGCGCCCGGTCCGCCGGACGCGTCGCCGCAGCCGTCGGCCGGCGGGGCGAGCCGGTGGGGGTCGAGGGCGGGGTCGATCGAGTAGGGCGCGTTGAGCGCGTCGTCCAGGCCGACGGTC
>CAZONQ010000021.1:0-24995 GCA_964581125.1 uncultured Ornithinimicrobium sp. | reverse complement strand
GGCACGAAGACGCCCTTGTCGATGATCGCCCGGTGGATCTGGCAGGAGCGGCCGATCTCCACCCGGTCCATGAGCACCGACCGGGTGACGTGGCTGAAGCTGTGCACCTTGACCCGCGGCGAGAGCACCGAGTCGCTCACGGTCGCGCCGGAGATCACGCAGCCGGGGGAGACGGCCGAGTTGAGCGCGTGGCCGACCCGGTCGCCGGACCCGTGCACGAACTTCGCCGGCGGGTGGGGCCCGTAGTTGGTGTAGATGGGCCAGGCCTCGTTGTAGAGGTTGAACACCGGGTGGACCGAGATGAGGTCCATGTGGGCGTCGTAGTAGGACTCGATCGTCCCGACGTCGCGCCAGTAGCCGCGGTCCCGCTCGGTCGAGCCAGGGATGTCGTTGTCCTTGAAGTCGTAGACCCAGGCGTCCCCGGCGTCCACGAACGCGGGCACGATGTCGCCGCCCATGTCGTGCTTGGAGTCCTCGCGCTCGGCGTCGGCGCGGACCGCCTGCTCGAGCGCCTCGGCGGTGAAGACGTAGTTGCCCATCGAGGCGAGGACCTCGTCGGGGTTGTCCGGCAGCCCCCGCGGGTCGGTCGGCTTCTCGAGGAACTCGCGGATCCGCCGCGGGTCCTGCGGGTCGACGTCGATGACGCCGAACTGGTCGGCCAGGCCGATCGGCTGGCGGATCGCCGCCACCGTGCACCCCGCCCCGGTCTCGACGTGCTGCTGGACCATCTGGGCGAAGTCCATCCGGTAGACGTGGTCGGCGCCCACGACGACGACGATGTCGGGCCGCTCGTCGTGGATGAGGTTGAGGCTCTGGAAGATCGCGTCGGCCGACCCGGCGAACCAGTGCTTGCCCACGCGCTGCTGCGCCGGCACCGAGGCGATGTAGTTGCCCAGCAGCGTCGACATCCGCCACGTCTTGGTGATGTGCGCGTCGAGCGAGTGCGACTTGTACTGCGTGAGCACGACCACCTTGAGGTAGCCGGAGTTGACCACGTTGGACAGCGCGAAGTCGATGAGCCGGAAGATGCCGCCGAAGGGCACCGCCGGCTTGGCCCGGTCGGCGGTGAGGGGCATGAGCCGCTTCCCCTCGCCGCCGGCCAGGACGATCGCGAGAACCTTGTGCCGTGAACCACGCTGCGCCATGTGCCCAACCTAGGGCCAAACGCGCCGGCCCGCGAGAGGCCCGCCGACGTCCCCACGAGCGGGCGCTCCCGGGCTAGGGTCGGTCTCGTGCGCATCGACATCCTGTCCCGGGAGTACCCGCCGAACGTCTACGGAGGGGCGGGGGTGCACGTCGCCGAGCTCACCCGCGCCCTCCGCGCGCTCGACGGCGTCGACGTCCGCGTCCGCGCCTTCGACGACCCGGTGGACGAGCAGGGGACCACGGGGTATGCCGTGCCGCCCGGTCTCGAGGACGCCAACGGGGCGCTGCGGACCCTGGGCGTCGACCTGCTCATGGCGCGCGACGTCGCGGCCGGCGGGGCCGACCTGGTCCACTCGCACACCTGGTACGCCAACCTCGGGGGCCACCTCGGCGGCCTGCTCGCGGGCATCCCGCACGTCGTGAGCGCGCACTCCCTCGAGCCGCTGCGGCCGTGGAAGGCCGAGCAGCTCGGCGGGGGCTACGGCATCTCCTCGATGGCCGAGAAGGTCTCCTACGAGGGCGCCGCGGGGATCGTCGCGGTGTCCGCGGGCATGCGCGAGGACATCCTCACGGCATACCCCTCGGTCGACCCGGGACGGGTGCACGTGGTGCACAACGGGATCGACTCGCAGCGGTGGTCGCGCGACACGTCCGACGCGGCGCGCGAGGTCGTGACCGCGCGCGGCCTCGACCCGGACGCGCCGACCGTCGTGTTCCTGGGACGGATCACCCGGCAGAAGGGCCTGCCCTACCTGCTCCGCGCCCTGCGCCGCCTGGGCGACGACGTCCAGGTCGTGCTCCTCGCCGGGGCGCCGGACACCCCCGAGATCGAGCAGGAGGTCGTCGGGCTGGTCGACGGCCTCCGGACGGAGCGCGGCGAGGGTGCCGCGCCGGTCGTGTGGATCGGCGAGATGCTCCCGCGCGACCAGGTCGTCGCCGTGCTCTCGCACGCGACCGTCTTCGTCTGCCCGTCGGTCTACGAGCCGCTCGGCATCGTCAACCTCGAGGCGATGGCGTGCGGCCTGCCCGTCGTCGCGACCGCGACCGGCGGCATCCCGGAGGTCGTCGTCGACGGCGAGACCGGGTGGCTCGTGCCGATCGAGCAGGTGACCGACGGCACCGGCACGCCGGTCGACGAGGAGCGCTTCGTCGCCGACCTCGGCGACGCGCTCGTGCAGGCCCTCGCCGACCCGCAGGAGGCGGCGCGGCGGGGCGAGGCGGGCCGACGACGCGCGGTCGAGAGCTTCTCCTGGTCCTCGATCGCCGAGAGGACGCTCGAGGTCTACCGCACGGCGCTCGAGGAGCCCCGCTGACGGACCACCCCACCCCCGACCCCCAGGCGAAGGAGCCACGGTGCTGATCGGTGTCCCGACGGAGTCGCTGCCCGAGGAGACGAGGGTCGCCGCGACCCCGCAGACGGTCGCGCGCCTGCTCGCGCTCGGCCACGAGGTCGTGGTCCAGTCGGGCGCGGGGGAGCGGGCCAGCTTCCCCGACGAGCAGTATGCCGAGGCGGGCGCCCGCGTCGCGGGTGCACCCGAGGCCTGGGGCGCCGACCTGGTGCTCAAGGTGGAGGCGCCGGTGGTCGAGGAGGTGGCGCTGCTGCGCGAGGGCGCGGTGCTCGCCGCCCAGCTCAGCCCCGCCCAGCGGCCGCACCTGCTCGAGGCGCTCGCCGAGCGCGGCGTGACCGCGCTCGCGATGGACGCCGTGCCGCGGATCTCGCGGGCGCAGTCCCTCGACGTGCTCTCCTCGATGACCAACCTCGGCGGCTACCGGGCGGTGGTGGAGGCGGCCCACGAGTACGGCTCGGTCTTCACCGGGCAGGTCACCGCGGCCGGCAGCGTCCCGCCCGCGAAGGTCTTCGTCATCGGCGCCGGCGTGGCGGGGCTGGCGGCGATCGGCACGGCCGCCAGCCTGGGAGCCGTGGTCCGGGCCTTCGACGTCCGTCCGGAGACCGCCGAGCAGGTGCGGTCGATGGGCGGCGAGTTCGTGCGGATCGAGCTGCCGGAGCAGGCCGCCTCGTCCGACGGCTACGCCCGCGAGATGGACGCCGACCTGGAGGCGCGGGCCATGGAGGTCTATGCCCGTGAGTGCGCCGACGCCGACATCGTCATCACCACCGCGCTGATCCCGGGGCGTCCGGCGCCGCGGCTCATCACCGCCGAGACCGTCGCCGCGATGCGCCCGGGCAGCGTCGTGGTCGACATGGCCGCCCGCAACGGCGGCAACTGCGAGCTGACCCGGCCGGGGGAGCTGGTGACGACGGACAACGGGGTCAAGGTGGTCGGCTGGACCGACCTGCCGGCCCGTCTGCCCATCCAGGCCTCCCAGCTCTTCGGCACCAACGTCGCCAACCTCGTGGCGCTGCTCACGCCGGAGGGGGACGGGCGACTCGTCCTCGACCTCGACGACGAGGTCCAGCGGGCGATGACCGTCACCCACGAGGGGGAGGTGCTCTGGCCGCCGCCGCCCGTGAGTGTCTCCGCCGCCCCGCCGCCGGACACCCCGCCCCCGGAGGAGGCCCCGCGGCCGGAGCCCCGCAGCGGCGCCGGGCGGCCCGCCGACCCCCGGCGGGCCTACGTCGGCATCGGCCTGGGCGCGGTGCTCCTGGCCCTGCTGGCCAGCGTCTCGCCGCCCGACCTGCTCGGGCACCTGACCGTCTTCGTCCTCGCCGTCATCGTCGGCTTCTACGTCATCACCGACGTCAGCCACGCCCTCCACACCCCGCTGCTGTCGGAGACCAACGCGATCAGCGCCATCATCCTCGTCGGGGCCATGCTCCAGGTCGGCTCGGAGAGCACCGTCGTGCGGGCCCTGGCGGTCGTCGCGGTCGCCGTGGCCAGCATCAACGTCGTCGGCGGCTTCGCCGTCACGGGGCGGATGCTGCGGATGTTCCGACGGGAGGGGACGCCGTGACCTCCCACGTGGTGCAGGGCACCTACCTGGTGTCCGCGGTGCTCTTCGTCCTGGCCCTGGGGGGACTCTCCCGCCACGAGACCGCACGCCGGGGCAACACGCTCGGCGTGGCGGGCATGGTCGTCGCGCTGGCGGCCACGCTGTGGCTGGCGGTCGAGGACGCCGCCGACCCCGTCGCCACCCTCGTCCTCATCGTGGTCGCGATGGCCGCCGGGGGCGCCGTGGGCCTGTGGCGGGCGCGCGTCGTCGAGATGACCGGCATGCCGCAGCTCATCGCCACCTTCCACAGCTTCGTCGGCGTGGCCGCCGTGCTCATCGGCTACAACGAGCTCCTCGCCGCCGGTGCGCTCTCCGGCGGCGAGCGCACCGCCCACCTCGTGGAGGTCTACCTCGGGGTGCTCATCGGCGCGGTGACCTTCACCGGCTCCGTCGTGGCCGCCCTCAAGCTGAGCGCCCGCATCTCGACCAACCCGCTCGTCCTGCCGCACCGTCACCTGCTCAACCTGCTCATGCTGCTGGCGGCGGCCGGCCTCATGGTCTGGTACCTCCTGGCGCCGCGGCCGCTGCTGCCGCTGGCGCTCATGACGGTCGTCGCGCTCGCCCTCGGCTGGCACCTCGTCGCCTCGATCGGCGGCGGGGACATGCCGATCGTGGTCTCGATGCTCAACAGCTACTCCGGCTGGGCGGCCGCCGCGGCCGGCTTCATGCTCGGCAACGACCTGCTCATCGTCACCGGCGCCCTCGTCGGCGCCTCCGGTGCGATCCTCAGCTATCTGATGTGCAAGGGCATGAACCGCTCCTTCGTCTCCGTCATCGCCGGCGGCTTCGGCAGCGAGGGCGTGGTCATCGAGGGCGGGGAGCAGGACGGGGAGCACCGCGAGACCACCGCGGCCGAGGTGGCCGACCTGCTGCGGGGCGCCGGACGGGTCCTCGTCACGCCCGGCTACGGCATGGCCGTGGCGCGGGCCCAGCACGCCGTCGCCGACCTCAGCGCGGCCCTGCGCGCGGACGGCACCGACGTGCGCTTCGGGATCCACCCCGTCGCCGGCCGGCTGCCCGGTCACATGAACGTGCTGCTCGCCGAGGCCCGCGTCCCCTACGACATCGTCCTCGACCTCGAGGAGGCCAACGCACTCCTGCCGGACACCGACGTCGTGCTCGTCATCGGCGCCAACGACACGGTCAACCCGGCGGCCGTCGACGAGCCGGGCTCGCCGATCGCCGGGATGCCCGTGCTCGAGGTGTGGCGGGCCACGGACGTGGTCGTGCTCAAGCGCTCGATGGCCAGCGGCTACGCGGGCGTGGCCAACCCGCTCTTCGTCCGTCCCAACACCCGCATGCTCTTCGGCGACGCCAAGGACGCGGTCGAGTCGGTCGCCAAGGAGCTCCGGGCGCGCTAGCGTGCGGGGATGATCACCGCCGTCCACACCCTGGTCTACTCCGACGACCCCACCGCCACGCGCGCCTTCCTCAAGGACGTGCTGCGCTGGCCCTTCGTCTCGGAGGGGCCGCGCGGGGGCGAGGGGGTCACGGTCGACGCCGGGGGCTCCGACCCCTCCGACTGGCTCATCTTCCGCACCGGTGCCAGCGAGCTGGGCGTGCACCCGACCTCGTGGGAGGAGGACGGGCAGCCGGGCGGGGCGCCGACCCACCACCAGATCGCGCTCATGTGCGACGACGTCGACGCGACCGTGGCCGAGCTCGCCGCGCGCGGCGCCACCTTCGACGGGGAGCCGAGGGACATGGGCTTCGGCCGGGGCGTGGAGATGCACGTGCCGGGCGCCGACGACATGCTGCTCTACCAGCCGCAGCACGTCACGGCCTACGACCTGCCCGACACCCCTCAGGAGCGGTAGGCCCGCTCCAGCACCGCGACGTTCGTCGCCTCCGCCAGGGCCCGGGCGGCGTGCGAGCGCAGCCGGCGCAGCACCTCGCCCCGCCCGACCGCCGAGGACGAGTCGAGCGAGTGCGGCACGGTGTCCAGGCCCGCGTCGGCCAGCACCAGGACCGTGCCGGCGAGGTCGACCACCCTCGTCGCCCGCGGCGGCAGGCCGTCGGGCAGGCCCCAGTCCGCCGCGGCGCGCGCGGCCCTCGCCCGGGCCGCGCCCCGCTCCGCGACCGGCCCGAAGGCGGGCGACCCGGCGCGCACGAGCGCCTCGGTCAGGTCGGCCAGCTCCCGCCTCAGCGCCAGCTCGGTCTGGCCCAGGTCGAGCGCCTCCACCCGGTGGGTCGCCACCGGCTCCGAGGGGTATGCCGTCCACGTCGCCATCCACCCCCGGTCACCCTCCGGGCCGAAGGTGGTCAGCTCGGGCACGAGCGCGCCGCCCAGGGCGGGCACGAAGACGCACTCCTCCGAGCGCGTGGCGGCGGCGACGAGGTCGACCGGGCCCTGCGGCATACCCGAGAGGTCGCCCGGGCGGGGGAGCGCGACGAGCACCGCCCGCTCGCCGAGGCCGGCCCACAGACGGACCTGCTCGACGAGCCCGGCGCACTCGTCGACGTCCGGCAGCGCACGGCGGGGGAGCTGGTCGACGGGGAGGCGGCCGTGGAGGGCCTCGGTCGCCCACAGCGCGACCCGGACGGAGGCGGGCAGCTCGTGGTCGGGCATGTCGCAGATCGTAGGCGCCCGGTGGTTAGAGTGACCCATCATGAGCGACGTCCTCGAATTCGCCGGCGTCGGCGTGCGCCGCGGCAGCGCCGAGCTCCTGCGCGACATCTCCTGGTCGGTGGAGGAGGGGGAGCGCTGGGTGGTCATCGGCCCCAACGGCGCCGGCAAGACGACCCTGCTCCAGCTGGCCGCCGCCCGGATGCACCCCACCACGGGCGTCGCCGGCGTGCTCGGCGAGGTGCTCGGCACCGTCGACGTCTTCGACCTGCGTCCCCGGATCGGGGTCTCCAGCGCCGCGGTCGCCGACCGCATCCCGGACGAGGAGCGCGTCAACGACGTGGTCGTCACGGCGGCCTACGGCGTCCTGGGGCGCTGGCGGGAGCAGTACGACCGCTCCGACGAGGAGCGGGCCACCGAGCTGCTCGAGGCCCTCGGCGTCGCCCACCTGGCGCAGCGCCGCTTCGGCACGCTGTCCGAGGGAGAGCGCAAGCGCGTGCAGATCGCCCGGGCGCTCATGACCGACCCCGAGCTCATGCTGCTCGACGAGCCCGCCGCCGGCCTCGACCTGCGGGGCCGGGAGGACCTCGTGGGCCGCCTCAGCGTCCTGGCGCAGGACCTCGCCGCACCCGCGATGGTGCTGGTGACGCACCACGTGGAGGAGATCCCGCCCGGCTTCACCGACGTGCTCATGCTGCGCGGCGGCCAGGTCGTCGCCGCCGGGCCGATCGAGGTCACGCTCACCGCCGACAACCTCAGCGCGACCTTCGGCATCCCCCTCGTCGTCGACCGGCACGGCGCACGCTGGTCGGCCCGCGCGGCCCAGCCGCACGAGATCCGGGCCGAGGCCCAGCCGGTGCCCACCGCGTGAGCGGCTGGGAGGTCGGCGCGATCGCGCTCGCCGGTTTCTGGGCGGGCATGATCAACACCATCGTGGGGTCCGGCACGCTCGTGACCTTCCCGACGCTCCTCTTCTTCGGCCACCCGCCGGTGTCGGCCAACATCTCCAACAGCCTCGGCCTGGTCGCCGGCGGCGTGTCCGGGGCCTGGGGCTACCGCCACGAGCTCACGGGCCTCGGCGGCACGGTCGCCCGGCTCGTGCCGGCCTCGCTGGTCGGCTCGGCGGTCGGCGCCCTGCTGCTCCTCGTCCTGCCGCCGGCCGCCTTCGAGACGATCGTGCCGGCCCTCATCCTGCTGGGCGTGCTGCTCGTCATCTTCGGTCCGCGGATCAACGCCTGGGCCCGGGGCAAGGACACCCAGCTGCTCACCCCGGGACGCTGGCTCGCGCTCATCGCCGGGGTCTTCCTCGCCGGGGCCTACGGCGGCTACTTCGGCGCCGCGCAGGGGGTCATCCTCGTCGGCCTCATGAGCGTCCTGCTGCCGCTGCGCGTCCAGGCGCTCAACGGCGTCAAGAACGTCCTCGTCGTCGTCGCCAACTTCGTCGCCGCCGCCGTCTTCCTCGTCGTCGACCCCGGGCTCATCGACTGGCGGATCGTGCTCATCATCGCCGTCGGCTCGACCCTGGGCGGGCTGGTCGGCGCCCGGGTCGGCCGCGCGCTGGCGCCGTGGCTGCTCCGCTCGGTCATCGTCGTCATCGGCGTCGTCGCCGTCGTCTACCTCCTGGTCACGTGACCGAGGAGTATGCCGTGCCGCCGGCCCTCCCCGCCGGCTGCACCTGGGTGGAGGACCCGGGGGACGAGCGGGTGCGCGACTACCTCTCCCTCACCGACGTGGCCCTGCGCCGCCTCCTGGAGCCCGAGCGCGGGCTCTACATGGCCGAGTCGGAGAAGGTGATCCGCCGCGCGCTGGCCGCCGGGCACCTGCCCCGCTCGCTCCTCATGACGCCGCGCTGGGTCGAGGAGTGGCCCGACCTGCTGCGCACCGCACGGGAGCACGGGGCACCGGTCTTCGTCGCCGCGCCGACGGTGGCCGAGCGGCTGACCGGCTTCCACCTGCACCGGGGCGTCATCGCCGCGATGCACCGTCCGCCGCTGCCTCCCCTGGAGGAGGTGCTGGCCGGGGCCCGCCGGGTGGCGGTGCTCGAGGACGTCGTCGACCACACCAACGTCGGCGCCGTCTTCCGCTCGGCGGCGGCGCTCGGGGTCGACGCGGTGCTCGTCACCCCACGGTGCGCCGACCCGCTCTACCGGCGCAGCGTGCGCGTCTCGATGGGCACCGTCTTCCAGGTGCCGTGGACGCGCGTCGACCCGTGGCCCGGCGGTGTCGAGCTGCTCCAGGACCTCGGGCTCACGGTGGCCGCGCTCGCGCTGTCCGACGACGCGGTCAGCCTCGACGAGCTGGAGCAGTCGCCGCCGCAGCGCCTGGCCCTCGTCCTGGGGACCGAGGGGGACGGGCTCTCGTCACGCACGGTCGCGGCCGCCGACCTCGTCGTGCGCATCCCGATGGGCGGGGGAGTGGACTCGCTCAACGTGGCCGCGGCGTCCGCGGTGGCCTTCTGGGCGGTGCGACCGCGCGCCTGAGCCGCGGGGCGCGGGTGCGGGCTCAGACCGGCACGGCCAGGCCGTCGACGACCTCGGCGCCCGGCAGGTCGCCCGCCGCCGACCCGGGCAGGCGCAGCTTGGACCGGCGCAGGCCGGAGCCGACGACGACGGCGTCCCGCTCCAGCACGCGGGCGTCGACGAGGACCGGCCAGTCGCCGGGCAGGCCGACGGGCGTGATGCCGCCGTACTCCATACCCGTCCGTGCGACGGCCTCGTCCATCGGCATGAAGGAGCACTTGCGGACGTCGAGCCGCTTGCGCACCGTGGTGTTGACGTCGGCGCGCGTCGTGCCCAGCACGAGGGCCGCGCAGACGCGCTCGTCACCGGCGCGGCGGCCGGAGACGACGATGCAGTTGGCCATGTCCGCCATGTCCATGCCGCTGGCCTCGACGAGGACCGCGGTGTCGGCCAGGTCGGGGTCGATCTCGGCGACCTCCAACCGGGACGCGTCCGGCATGCGCTCCAGGGCCGCCCGCACGGGGTCGGCCAGCAGGTCGGGACGCTCCAGCGCGGGGACCCAGTCGAGCCTCACAGCTGGTAGGTGCCCGTGATCGACCCGCGGGCCAGCACGTTGCCCAGGGTGGAGAACTGCGCCTTGGCGGCCGACGTCGCGGCGTCGAGACCGCTGCTGTCGGTGTCGAGGGCCCACACGGTGAAGACGTAGCGGTGCGCCCGGTCGCCCTCCGGCGGCGCGCAGCCGCCCCAGTCACGGGTGCCGTAGTCGTTGCTCAGCGTCACGGCGGCCCCGTCGCCGATCTGCTGGCCGAAGGTGCCCGCACCGCTGGCCAGGGAGGTCACGTCGGCGGGGATGCCGGCGACCGCCCAGTGGTCGAACCCGCCGACGACCGGGGCGTCCGGGTCGTGGCACACCAGCAGGAAGGACCGGGTGCCCTCCGGTGCGCCGCTCCACGACAGCTGCGGCGAGGTGTTGCCGAAGCCGAAGCCGGCGGTCTCGGGCAGCGGCTGGCCGTCGGCGAAGTCCTCGCTCGTCACGGTCAGCTCGACCGGGGCCGCGGGGAGGTGGTCGTGGGGGTGGGGCGGGAGGGTGCGCTCAAGATCCATGGCCCCGACCATAGTGAGGGGCCGGGAGCGTCGCACGCCCGTGTCACAGTAGAGCCATGTCGTCCGACCCGCGGCGCTGCGTCATGCACCTGGACCTGGACGCGTTCTTCGCCGCGGTCGAGCAGCGGGACAAGCCGTCGCTGCGCGGGCGGCCCGTCGTCGTCGGCGGTCTCGGCGGGCGCGGCGTGGTGTCCACGGCGTCCTACGAGGCGCGTGTCTTCGGCGCGCGCTCGGCGATGCCGATGGTCGAGGCGCGGCGCCGGTGCCCCGCCGGGACGGCCTTCCTGTCCGGGAGGTTCGAGGCCTACCGCGCGACCTCGCGGGTGGTCATGGGCATCCTGCGGGACCGCTCGCCGCTCGTGGAGCAGGTGTCGGTGGACGAGGCCTACGTCGACCTCTCCGCCGCCGCCGACCCGCCCGGCTGGGACGACGGCGCGACCGAGGCGTGGTGCGCACGGCTCCTCGACGAGATCCGCGAGCGCACCGGTGGCCTCACCGCCTCCGTCGGGGTGGCGACCTCCAAGATGATGGCCAAGCTGGCCAGCGAGATGGACAAGCCCGCCGGGAT
Source organism: uncultured Ornithinimicrobium sp. (assembly GCA_964581125.1). Lineage (GTDB taxonomy): Bacteria > Actinomycetota > Actinomycetes > Actinomycetales > Dermatophilaceae > Ornithinicoccus. The sequence goes on along the minus strand of CAZONQ010000021.1, from coordinate 14,200 downwards.
CACGGTGGTGCGGCCGGGGGAGGAGCTCGACGTCCTGCACCCGCTCGACGTCCGGGCCGTGGCCGGCGTGGGGCCGGCCACGACCGCCCGCCTGCGCACCTTCGGGGTGGAGACGGTCGGCGACCTCGCACGCGTCTCCGAGCCCGACCTCGTCGCGATCTTCGGCTCCGCGCACGGCGCGTCCCTGCACCGGCTGGCGCGGGCCGACGACGACCGGCCGGTGGTCGTCGAGCGGGAGGCCAAGAGCATCAGCTCGGAGGAGACCTTCGCCACCGACCTCACCGACCGCGCCCTCCTCGAGGCCGAGCTCTCGCGCCTCGCCGAGGGCCTGGGCGGCCGGCTGAGCAAGGCCGCCCTCTTCGCCCGGACGATCACGGTCAAGGTCCGCCACCACGACTTCAGCACCCAGACGCGCTCGTCGACGCTGCCCTTCGCGACCGGCGACCACGCGGTGGTGCTCCGTGAAGGCCGCCACCTGCTCGCCGGCGTCGACGTGAGCCAGGGCGTCCGCCTCCTGGGGCTGGGCGTCTCCGGCCTGACCGCCCACGCGCAGGAGGAGCTGGACCTGGAGGGCACCCCATACCCGGAGCTGACGCCCGACCTGCCCGACGCGGGCGGCGCCGGGCCGGACGAGGGCGGCGCGCGCCCCTCCGGCGCGGGCGTCGTGACCGAGGGGGCACGCTGGTCGACCGGCCAGGACGTCGTCCACGAGCTCCACGGCGCCGGATGGGTATGGGGCAGCGGACGCGGCCGCGTGACCGTGCGTTTCGAGGGGCCGGGCACACCTCCGGGGCCGGTGCGGACCTTCGCGGCGGACGACCCTGCGCTCTGCGCGGCACCCCCGCCGGACTGGTCGGGAGTGTCCGAGGCACCCGTCTGAGCGTGCTAGTCTTGTGCGTCGTTGCCGAGCTCCCCACGAGCGAGGCGGCACCACCTGTCCGGGTGGCGGAATGGCAGACGCGCTAGCTTGAGGTGCTAGTGCCCGTTAAGGGCGTGGGGGTTCAAGTCCCCCTCCGGACACGTTCGGCCCCCGCGTCCTGGCCCGCTCCAGGACGCGGGGGCCTCTTCGTCCCTCGCGTCGGTGCCCGCACGGCCGCTCCGCACGGGCGGTGGGCCATCGGTCCCGGCGACACGCCCGGTGGGCGTCGGCCAGAGCGTGCATCGAGCCCTACGGGGCAGGCCGGACTGCAGGCCGGGACTAAGGTCGGGGCATGGACTGCTGCGGCAGCGGCTACGACGAGGTCTTCACCGAGCGCCAGGCGCGGTGGATGCGCCGGCGCTACGCCTCGCACGGGCTCGGGCAGCCGGCGCGCACCATGGCTGACCTCGCGGCGGCGCACGGGCTCGACGGCACGAGCGTCCTCGAGATCGGTGGCGGGCTGGGCGACCTGCACGTGGAGCTGCTGCGGCGCGGGGCGGCCACCGCCACCAACGTCGAGCTGTCCACGTCGTGGGAGCGGCCTGCGGCCGAGCTCCTGCGCGAGCACGGCCTGGAGGGTCGTGTGACCCGGGTCCTCGGCGACCTGGTGCAGGACCCCGTCCTGGCCGGCGAGGCCGACGTCGTGGTGCTCAACCGGGTGGTCTGCTGCTACCCGGACTTCCCGGGGCTCCTCGCTGCCGCGGGGCGGCGCGCACGGCGCACGCTCGTCTTCTCCTACCCGCCGCGCAACGCGCTCGTGCGCGGCGGCCTGGCCGTGGTCAACGGGTGGCAGCGGCTCAAGGGGCGCGACTACCGCGCCTTCGCCCACCCGTCCGGCGCCATGCACGAGGTGCTCGAGGAGGTCGGGCTGCGCCGTGTCGCACGCGAGCGGGAGGGCGTGTGGAGGGTCAGCGCGCTGGAGCGGGTGCAGGCCGTCCAGCGGGCCGCCTGAGGGAGGCCCCGGCCAGCCCGGTCCCGGCGTGCCGCGCCGGCCCGCCCCCGGGGTCGACCGCCCGGCCCCAGCCCGGCCCGCCCCCGGGCTCAGCGTGCGGGTGCCAGCTGCAGCGTGGTGAGGCAGGTGGGGCTGCCGGGGGTGGTGCTCAGCGGCACGCTGCCGGAGCCCTCGTCGGAGGTCATCTCGAGCGTGCCGCCGTCGACGCCGCGGGGCAGCCAGAAGCCGACGAACCCGTTGGCCTGCGTCGTCACCGTCTCGTCGACCAGCACCTCGCCCGCGCCGTCGGTGATCCGGACCTGGACCTCCTCGCCGGGCAGCTCGCCCTGGCAGCCGCCGAGCGCGTGGTAGAAGCAGTCGTGCGTCGAGCTGACGAACGGCGCGACCGAGACGTAGAAGAGGTCCTCCGGCAGCGGGACGGTCGTCTCCGTGGTGCCGTCGCCCACGACCAGGTGGTCCTCGCGGACCGAGGCCTGCACGGCCAGCGGACGGGGCTGCGGGTCGGACTCGAGACGGTCCACGATCTCCCGGCCGGCGGCGCCCTGGAGGCCGAAGGGCGCGAGCAGCGCCTCGACGTCCCCGGCGCCGGCGGCCGAGGACGCCGTCCCGCCGTCGGTGCCGTCGGTGCCGGACGGTGCGCCGGAGCAGCCGGCCAGGGCGACGACGAGGGCCAGTCCCAGCGAGGAGAGGGCGAGGGGTGCGCGCATGGGAGACATACTACGCAACGTCGTGGAGGGTCGGGCTCGGGAGTGCCTGTCGTGGATGCCGGGCCCGAGCCTCGCCTGCACGGGACGCCGCGGGCTCAGGCCTCGCCGGCCAGCCCGAGCAGGGCGTCCAGGTCCGTGATGGTGATCCGGCGGCCCGGCCGCTGCGCCACGACGCCGCCGTCCGCGAGGCGGCGCAGCTGGCGGCTCAGCGACTCCGGGGTGGTGTCGAGGAGGGAGGCGACGTCCTTCTTGGCGACCGGCAGGGTGACGGTCGGCCCCTCGGCCGTGTGGCGCGCCGGCAGCGACAGCAGGTAGGCCGCCAGCCGCGAGCCCACGTCGCCCGAGATCACCGCGGCCAGCCGGGCCTCGGTCTCCTCGAGCCGGCGGCTCACGCCCTGCAGCAGCCGCAGCCCGACGCTCGGGTGCTCCTGCATGAGGCGGGAGAGGTCGGCGTGCCGGAAGACGCACATGCTGCCGGGCTGCATCGCGGTCGCGAAGTGGTCGGGACGGGTGCCGCTGATGAAGGCGGTCTCGCCGACGAAGTCGCCCGGCCCCAGGACCCGGACGATCTGCTCGTGCCCGTCGGCGCTCACCCGCGAGATCTTCACCTGCCCGGTGTGCACGACCATCAGCTGGGAGACGTCGTCGCCCGCCGCGTAGACCTGGTCACCCCGCTCCACCCGCGTGGGCCGCGCCACCCGCGCCACCTCGAGCTGCTGCCCGTGGCTGAGGCCCTGGAAGATCGGCACCCTGGCCACGCAGAGGTCGCCCTGGTCGGCCACCGGCAGCTCGATCATCGGGGCACCGCCTCCTTCGTCCGCACCAGTATGTCGTGCCCGTCGCCGCGCCCCGTGCGCGACAGGTGCGGCGGGGGCGCGGAGAGGTCACACTGGTGGTCAGCCGGCGAGAGGAGAGGATCGTGACCACAGAGAGCGTCCGCCACGACGGCGGCACGGACGAGGACCCCCGGGAGCTCGTTCCGGAGGAGGAGCGGGTCGACGAGGCGGAGACGCCGCGCGAGCTGCTGCCGGACGAGGACCGGGCCCTGGACGACGACGAGACCGAGACCGAGCGCCTCGTGCCCGACGAGGAGCGCCGCGTCCACGAGGAGCCCGACCCCGGGGACGCCTGAGGCGGCGCGGTCAGCCGATCGGGCGGCAGTCGTCGCCGCAGTCGCTGTCGTGGTCCTCGTGGCCCGTCGACGAGCTCGGGGACGACCTCGGCCACGTGCGGCCACCATGCCCTGCGGCCCGGGGGCACACTGGGGACATGGCACCGACACCGGACCCGAGGACGACCGGCCTGCTGCTCGCGGCGGGGGCCGGCCGACGCTACGGCGGCCCCAAGGCTCTCGTCGTGCAGGACGGCGAGCCGTGGGTGGTCCGCGCCGCGCAGGCGCTCCTGGACGGCGGCTGCGGCGACGTCCTCGTCGTCACGGGCGCCGACGCCGACCTGGTCGAGGAGATCCTCGCCACCCACGAGGGGTCGCGCGTCGCGTCCACCCGGTGCGGGACCTGGGAGCAGGGCATGGGCGAGTCGCTCCGGGCCGGCCTCACCGCGCTCGCGACCCGCGGCCGCACCGTCCCGCTGCGCGCCGTCGTCCACCTCGTCGACCTGCCCGACGTCGGCGCCGACGTCGTGGCGCGCGTGCTCGCGGCCGGTGGTGGGGGCACCGACGCCCTGGTCCGCGCCGCCTACGACGGGCGCCCCGGCCATCCCGTCCTCCTCGGCCGCGACCACTGGCAGCCGGTGCTCGACGGCGCCGGCGGGGACGCGGGCGCGCGCGCCTACCTGAGGCGGGCCACCCCCTACCTCGTGGAGTGCGGGGACCTGGCGACCGGGGAGGACGTGGACGTCCCCCGGTGAGCGGCCGTGCGCAGGACGGCGAGGCAGGTGCGCCATACTCGCCCCATGCAGGCCAGTGACGTCTTCGCCAGCCCCGGATCGCTCGCCGACGCCCTGGCGGGCACCGGCTACCTCGCGGACGACGGGCTGGCGACCGTGGCGTGGCTCGGGCACGAGCTGGGACGCCCGCTGCTGCTCGAGGGCGAGCCCGGCACCGGCAAGACCGCGCTCGCCGAGGCCGTCGCCCAGCTGCTCGACGTGCCCCTCGTCCGGCTGCAGTGCTACGAGGGGATCGAGGCCAGCCAGGCGCTCTACGACTGGGACTTCCCCCGCCAGATCCTGCACCTGCGCGCCGTCGAGGCGGTCGGCGGCGACGGCGGGCGCGACGTCGAGGCCGAGCTGTTCACCGACCGCTTCCTGCTGCCCCGGCCGATCCTGCGGGCGCTGCGCGAGGCGCCGTGCGTGCTCCTCGTGGACGAGGTGGACCGGGCGGACGACGAGTTCGAGGCCTTCCTGCTCGAGGTGCTCTCGACCTGGTCGGTGACGATCCCCGAGCTCGGCACGGTCACCGCCGCGCAGCCGCCCTTCACCGTCCTCACCTCCAACCGCACCCGCGAGCTGCACGACGCCCTCAAGCGGCGCTGCCTCTACCACTGGATCGAGCACCCCGGCCTCGAGCGGGAGCTGGCCATCGTCCGCTCGCGCCTGCCCGAGGTCGACGAACGGCTGGCCGCCGACGTCGTCGGGGTCGTGCAGCGGCTGCGCGCCGAGGAGGACCTCGTCAAGACGCCCGGCGTCGCCGAGACGCTCGACTGGGCCAGGTCGCTCCAGGCGCTCGGCGTGAGCCGTCTCGACCCGGAGGTCGCCGCGAGCACGCTCGGCGCCGCGGTCAAGTACCGCGAGGACGCCGAGCGGGTGGGCGTCGCGCTCGACCGGATGCTCACCCGTTGAGAGGTATGCGGTGACCGCCTCCGCGCACCCGCCCCCGACCGCGGACGGCTGGGACGCCGGCCAGACGCTGGTCGGCTTCGCACGGGCGTGCCGGGCCGCCGGGCTGCCGGTGACCGCCGACCGCGAGCGCACCTTCCTGCGGGCCTGCGCCGCCGTCGGCCTGGGCCGGCGCGACGACGTCTACTGGGCCGGCCGGGCCACGCTCACCGCCTCGCCGGCGGACCTGGAGCCCTACGACCGGGTCTTCTCCGGCTGGTTCGGCGGGCGGCCGATGCACGCCGTGACCCACCACGACGTCGCGCGGGCCACGACCGTGCAGGCGGCGCTCGACGAGCCGCCCGCGGACGGGACCGACGGCGAGGGGTCGGACGAGGTGGTGCGCGCCGCCGCCTCCGCCGAGGAGGTGCTGCGGCACCGCGACGTGGCCGGGCTCTCGCCCGCGGACAGGGCGGCGCTGCGCCGCCAGTTCGCCACCCTCCGGCCGCGGCCGCCCACGCGGTCGGCGCGCCGGCACGTGCCCGACCACCACGGCGCCGTGGACGGCCGGGCGACCGCGCGGCTGCACCTGCGGCACCTCGGGGAGCCGGCGCGCATCCGCTACCGCCGCCGGAGCCGCCGGCCGCGGCGCGTCGTCCTGCTCGTCGACGTCAGCGGGTCGATGAGCGCCTACGCCGACGCCCTGCTCCGTCTGGCGCACCGGATCGTCCAGGCGGCGCCCCGGACGACCGAGGTCTTCACCGTGGGGACCCGTCTCACCCACGTCACGCGGGCCCTGCAGGAGCGCGACCCGGACCGCGCGCTGCTGGCCGCCGGCGAGGCGGTGCCCGACTGGTCCGGCGGCACCCGGCTGGGGGAGTCGCTCGGGGTCTTCCTGCGCCGGTGGGGGCGGCGCGGCACGGCCCGGGGTGCGGTCGTGGTCATCTTCAGCGACGGGTGGGAGCGGGAGCGGCCCGAGGTGCTGGGGGAGCAGGTGCGCAGGCTGCGCGCGCTGGCGCACCGGGTGGTGTGGGTCAACCCGCACCGGGGCAAGTCCGGCTACCTGCCGGTCCAGGCCGGGATCGTCGCCTGCCTGCCGCACGTCGACGAGTTCGTCGCCGGCCACTCGCTGGCCGCCTTCGAGCACGTCCTCGACGTCGTGGCCGCCTCTTGACCCGCGTGGGATGCTGGCCGCATGCGTGACGTCCTCACCGAGCTGCTCGCGTGGTGGCGGGCGGGGGAGCGCACCGCGCTGGGCACCGTCGTGGGCACCTGGTCCTCCGCGCCCCGGCAGCCCGGCGCCTCGATGCTCGTCGGTGCCGGCGGCGAGGCCGTCGGCTCGGTGTCCGGGGGCTGCGTGGAGGGCGCGGTCTACGAGCTGGGCGAGGAGGTCATCGCCTCGGGGACGCCGGTGCTCCAGCGCTACGGCATCTCCGACGACGAGGCGATGGGCGTCGGCCTGACCTGCGGGGGGATCCTCGACGTCTTCGTCGAGCGCGTCTCCCAGGAGGACTACCCGGAGCTGGGGGAGGTGGCCGAGGACGTCGACGCCGGTCGACCCGTCGCGGTGGCGACGGTCGTCGCCCACCCGGACACGGCATACCTCGGGCGCCACCTGGTGGTCCGCCCCGAGGGCGGGCCGACGACCGGCACGCTGGGCAGCGCGCGCATCGACCACTCGGTCGTCGACGACGCGCGCGGCATGCTCGCGCAGGGACGCACCGCCACGATCGAGTACGGCCCGGCGGGGGAGCGCCGGGGCGAGGGGATGCGGGTCTTCGTCGCCTCCTACGCGCCGCGGCCGCGGATGCTGGTCTTCGGCGCGATCGACTTCGCCGCCGCCGTCGCGCGCATCGGGTCCTTCCTCGGCTACCACGTCACCGTGTGCGACGCCCGGCCGGTCTTCGCGACGCGCACGCGCTTCCCGGACGCCGACGACGTCGTCGTGAAGTGGCCCCACCGCTACGTCGCCGAGGAGATGGCCGCCGGGAGGCTGGACGCCCGGACCGTCGCCTGCGTGCTCACCCACGACCCCAAGTTCGACGTGCCGCTGCTGGAGGTCCTGCTCGGCGACGGGGCGCCGGAGCTGGCCTACGTCGGTGCGATGGGGTCCCGCCGCACGCACGAGGACCGGCTGGCGCGCCTCCGCGAGGCCGGGCTGACCGACGCGCAGCTCGCGCCGCTGCGCAGCCCGATCGGCCTCGACCTGGGGGCGCGCACGCCGGAGGAGACGGCCGTGAGCATCGCGGCCGAGATCGTCTCCGAGCGGTGGGGAGGGGCGGGGGAGCCGCTCACGCGCACGGACGGGCCGATCCACAGGCACGGCTGGGCGGAGCCGAGCCCCACAATATAGCGGACCTACGACCTGCATATAACGGACTCCCACGCCGGGTAGCGGGCCCCTCGGGCCTGCGCTATGGTTCAGCCAGCCGGCAACCAGACGGGCCCTGAGGGGCCCCCAGCGAACGGGGAGGAAGATGGCCGTCGTCGACGAGCGTCCCGAGGTCCAGGGCGGGGGGAGCCGTGCCGAGCTCCCGATCTCGAAGGGGTGGATCCAGGGCATCGCCCTCGTCTTCCTCTTCGGCTTCACGGTGATGGGCATCCTGGCCGCCCGCACCTACACCGACTCGATGCCGCAGCCGACGACCGTCGTCAGCAGCAGCGGGGAGACGGTCTACACCGGCGAGGACATCACCTCCGGGCAGCAGATCTTCCTGCGGCGCGGCCTGCAGCAGTACGGCTCGGTGATGGGCCACGGGGGCTACCTGGGCCCCGACTTCACCGCCGAGTACCTCCGGCTGTCCAGCGAGAGCGTCGCCCGCCAGCTCACCGACGCCGGCGTGCAGGACCCCACCGCCGCCACGTCGGAGATGATGCGGACCAACCGCTACGACGCGTCGACCGGCACGCTCGAGCTGACCCCCGAGCAGGTGGTCGCCTTCGAGGAGGCCCGCGAGCACTACGCCGCCTACTTCGGCGAGGACTCCACGAAGTACGGCCTCCTGCCGCGGATGATCACCGACCCCGAGGAGATCCACGACCTCACGGCCTTCTTCGGCTGGACGGCGTGGTCCGCCGCGGCCGAGCGGCCCGGGCACGACTACTCCTACACCAACAACTGGCCGCCGGAGACCCGCGTCGACAACGGACCGACGGCCGACATCCTGGTCTGGTCGGCGATGTCCCTCGTCGCCCTCCTGGCCGGCCTCGGCGCCCTCTTCGCCCTCTACGGGCGGTGGAGCCGCAAGATCGGCTGGCACGGCGCGGAGACCCCGTCGTTGGCCTTCCGCCAGCCCGGCGAGGTGGAGATCACCCCGTCGCAGCGGGTGACGGCCTGGTTCTTTCTCGTCGTCGGCGTGCTCTTCGTCGTCCAGGCGATGCTCGGCGGCGCGGTCGAGCACTACCGCGCCGACCTGGCCAGCTTCTTCGGCTTCGACCTGGCCCGCGTCCTGCCCTTCAACCTCGCCCGCACCTGGCACGTCCAGCTCTCGCTGCTGTGGACGGTCGCCTCGCTGCTGGCGGCCGGCATCTTCCTGGCCCCGATCATCTCGGGCCGCGAGCCGAAGCGGCAGTCGTGGCTCGTCGTGGCGCTCCTGGTGGCCCTGGCGATCGTCGTCGGCGGCACGATGGCGGGCACCGCGCTGAGCACCTTCGGCGTCGAGTGGGCCGAGGGCTCGATCTTCTTCGACCAGCAGTGGGAGTACCTCGACCTGCCGCGGTTCTGGCAGATCCTCCTCGTCATCGGCCTGGCCCTGTGGTTCTTCATCATCTTCCGGGCGATCCGCGCGCGGCTGCGGACCGAGAGCAAGTTCAACATGCCCTGGCTCTTCTTCTACGCGGGCCTGGCCATCCCCGGGTTCTACGCCGTGGGCATGCTCGCCGGCACCGAGACGCACCTGACCGTCGCCGAGTTCTGGCGGTTCTGGGTGGTGCACCTGTGGGTCGAGGACTTCCTCGAGCTCTTCACCACCGTGCAGGTCGCCTACATCTTCGTCATGCTCGGCGTGGTGCGCCGCAAGATCGCCATCCAGATCATCTTCCTGGACGTCATCCTCTACTCCGTCGGCGGCGTGCTGGGCACGATGCACCACCTCTACTTCTCCGGGACCCCGGTGGAGCACATGGCGCTGGGTGCGTTCTTCTCCGCCCTGGAGGTCATCCCGCTGACCTTCCTCACCGTCGAGGCGTGGACCTTCCTGCAGCTCGGGGCGCGGCAGGAGTCGCGCAGCAGCGCGCCCTTCCCGCACCGGTGGGCGGTCATGTTCCTCGTCGCCGTCGGCTTCTGGAACTTCGTGGGTGCCGGCATCTTCGGCTTCCTCATCAACCTGCCGATCGTGAGCTACTACCAGATCGGCACGGCGCTCACGGCCAACCACGCGCACGGCTCGATGATGGGCGTCTACGGCATGCTCGCCGTCGGCCTGGCGCTCTTCGCGCTGCGCTACATCATCCCCCCGCAGCGATGGCCCGAGCGGGTGGCGAAGTTCTCCTTCTGGGCGCTCAACATCGGCCTGGCCTGGATGGTCTTCGCGACCCTCCTGCCGCTCGGCGTCGTGCAGCTGTGGACCTCGGTCAACGAGGGCTACTACGAGGCGCGCACGCTGGGCTACATCGCCCAGCCCGGCAACGCCGTCCTGGAGTGGATGCGCATGCCCGGCGACGTCGTCCTCATCGCCGGCGCGGTGGCCTTCCTCTGGATCGCCTGGATCGGCGTGCGGCACGCGCTGCCCGCCACCACGCACGTGATGGAGCCGGAGACGCTCTTCGTCATCGAGACCGAGCACGCCCGGCACGACCGGACCGGGCTCGGGGCGGACCCCGGCGCCGACCCGGCCGTCGAGCCCGCGGCGCCCAGCCGCTACGCCTCCGACCGGCGCCGTGACGCCGGCGACCGACGGGACGAGGACGGGGCGGGGCGGTGACCGCGGGGCTCGGCGCGATGACGTGGCTCGCCGCGGCCTACTCCGTGGTGCTGCTGCTCGTCGCCTACGGGATCGACCACATGGCCCGGCGCGCCTCGAAGAAGGTGGAGGAGACCACCGCCGGCGGGTTCGTCTACCACGAGGACCACGACGCGTGGCTCTGCCCGGAGGACCAGTGGCTGTGGCCGCAGTCCTTCGACCCGGAGAACCGCGTGATGCGCTACCGCGGCACGCCGAGCATCTGCAACTCGTGCCCGGTCAAGGACACCTGCACGACCTCCTCGGACGGGCGCGAGGTCCGTCGGATGGTCGACAGCTGGCCCGCCTCGGAGACGGCGCGCTTCCACCGCGGCATCGCCTGCGCCGTGACGGTGCTCGCGGTCGCCTGGCCCGCCGCCACCGCCCTGAGCCGTCCCGACTGGGTCGAGACCGCCCTGCTGCTCGGCGTCGCGCTCGTCGTCGCCGCGGCCTCGCTCCCGCTGTGGTCGCACCTGCGACGGAGCCCGGCCGACCCCGGGGGCACCTTCGTGCCCGTCCGCACCCTGGACGAGAACGTCCTGGAGCGCACCCGGGCGGCGCAGACGCACCAGAGGCGACGCACCACATACGCCTCCGACCGCCGGACGGCGGACCAGGTGCGGGAGGTGGGCCGGTGAGCCCCAAGACCGTGGTCGTCCTGGCCCTCGTCGTCGTCCTCCTGGTCGTCCTCGTCGGCGTCTCGCTGCGGATCCTCAAGGAGTACGAGCGCGGCGTCGCCTTCCGCCTCGGGAGGCTCCGCGGCCCTCTCGGCCCGGGGATCCTCGTCATCCTGCCCTGGGTCGACAAGCTGGTCCGGGTGGACCTGCGCGTGGTCACCCTGACGATCCCCCCGCAGGAGGTCATCACCCGCGACAACGTCACCGCCCGGGTCAACGCGGTCGTCCTCTTCAAGGTGGTCGACCCCGTCCGCTCGGTCATGGCGGTGGAGAACCACGCCGTCGCCACCTCGCAGATCGCGCAGACCACCCTGCGCTCGGTGGTCGGCCGCGCCGACCTCGACACGCTGCTGGCCCACCGCGCCGACCTCAACGAGGACCTCGCCGCCTCCATCGCCGCCCAGACCGAGCCGTGGGGCGTGCAGGTCGAGGTCGTCGAGATCAAGGACGTCGAGATCCCCGAGATGATGCAGCGGGCCATGGCCCGCGAGGCCGAGGCCGAGCGGGAGCGCCGGGCCAAGGTCATCAGCGCCCGCGGCGAGCTGCAGGCGTCCCAGGAGCTGCGGGACGCCGCTGTCACGCTCAGCGAGAGCCCCGCGTCGCTGCAGCTGCGCTACCTCCAGACGCTCCTGGAGCTCGGGGCCGACCAGAACTCCACGGTGGTCTTCCCGCTGCCGATGGACATCGTCCGGCCGTTCCTGGACACGGTGGCCCCGTCCCGCGACGGAGCCGCGCCCGCCCCGACCCCGACGAAGGACGGTTCCTCATGACCCAGCACCACGACGACAGCACCCACGCCCCCGAGGTCACCCGCGCGCCCGAGGTCGACTCGCCGCTGGAGCCCGGACGGCCGGTCGTCCTGGTCCCGACCCCGCCCGGCTTCTGGCCCCTGCTCCTCGGCGTGGCCGTCGCCGCGCTCGCGCCGCTGCTCGGCTTCCTCTGGGGCGGGACCTTCGGTCCGGGGGACGGCGACGACGCCTTCAGCCCGATCTACCTGGGCCTCTTCCTCGGGGTGGTCGTCGGCGGGATCGGCGTGTGCCTGGCGCTGTGGGGCGGGGTGCGGCTCTACCGGCACTACCACCCGGCGGTCGCCGAGGACGGGCCGCAGCCCGCCCGCGGCTGAGCGCGCCGGCCACGAGGCCGTCCGTGCGGGACCCTTGCGGCCCCGCGCGGAACAGGCCAGGATGCGAAGGGACGACGACGTCCCCTTTCTCCCGTGGAGGCACCGATGACCCGCATCACCGTCAAGGTCGACGGCACGACCTACACCGACGAGGTCGAGCCGCGCACGCTCCTCGTCCACTACCTGCGCGAGCAGCTCGGCAGGACCGGCACCGTGGTCGGGTGCGACACCAGCAACTGCGGCGCGTGCACCGTCCACCTGGACGGGCGCAGCGTCAAGTCCTGCAACGTCCTGGCGGTCCAGGCCGACGGGCACGAGGTGACCACCGTCGAGGGCCTGTCCGACCCCGCCGGCGGGCAGCTCACCCCGGTGCAGGAGGCCTTCCGGGAGTGCCACGCGCTCCAGTGCGGCTTCTGCACCCCGGGCATGATCATGCAGGCCACCGACCTGCTCAGGGAGAACCCCGACCCGACCGAGGAGGAGGTGCGCGTCGGCATGGAGGGCAACCTCTGCCGGTGCACCGGCTACCACAACATCGTCCGCGCGGTCCTGCAGGCCGCCGCGACCAGCAAGGTGGGTGAGCCGGCATGAGCACCGGGACGGTCGAGACCGCCCAGGCGCAGGACGACCGCGAGGTCGGCCGCGACCGGCGGCGCAAGGAGGACCAGCACCTGGTCACCGGCCGCAGCCGGTTCACCGACAACATCGTCCTGCCCGGCATGCTGCACGTGGCCATGGTGCGCAGCCCCTACGCCCACGCGCGCGTCACCGGCGTCGACACCACCGCGGCCAGGGAGTCCGAGGGCGTCGTCACGGTCCTCACCGGCGAGGACGTCAAGGACCAGCAGGGCTCGCTGCCCAACGCCTGGCCCGTCACGCCCGACCAGAAGGCCCCGCCCCACCCGGCGATCGCCGTCGACCGCGTCGCCTTCTCCGGCGAGGTCGTCGCGGCCGTCGTCGCCCGCTCGGCCGCGGCCGCCCGGGACGCCGCCGAGCTCGTCGACGTCGACTACGAGGAGCTCGACCCGGTCGTGGACCTCAGGGCCGCGGCCGCCGACGAGGGGCTCGCCCACCCCGACCTGGGCACCAACCAGTCCGCGCTGTGGATCTTCGACTCGGCCGAGGCCGGCACCGGCGGGGACGTGGAGGCGGCCATCCGGGACGCCGAGGTGCTCGTGGAGCGCGAGTTCCGCCAGCAGCGGCTCATCCCGGCCTACATGGAGCCGCGCAGCGTCGTCGTCGACCCCACCGGCGAGCAGTTCGTCATGTGGTCGGCCACCCAGGTCCCGCACATCCTGCGCCTCATGCTCGCGCTGACGCTCGGCGTGCCGGAGTCCAAGATCCGCGTCATCGCCCCGGACGTCGGCGGCGGCTTCGGCGGCAAGCTGCAGGTCACCCCGGAGGAGGTCATCACCTTCCTCGCGGCCCGCGCCACGGGCAAGCCGTGCAAGTGGACCGAGACCCGCAGCGAGTCCCTGCTCTCCGGCCACCACGGCCGGGACCAGTGGCAGAAGCTCACGCTCGCCGCGCGCAAGGACGGCACGGTCACCGGGCTCAAGGTCCACCTGACCGCCAACATGGGCGCCTACCTGGGGCTGGTCACCTCCGGCGTGCCCGTGCTGGGCGCGTTCATGTTCAACGCGATCTACAAGTTCCCCTCCTACCGCTTCGAGTGCCAGAACGTCTTCACCAACCTCACCTGGACCGACGCCTACCGCGGCGCCGGCCGCCCGGAGGCGACCTTCGCCATCGAGCGGATGATGGACGAGCTGGCCGCCGAGCTCGGGCGCGACCCGCTCGAGATCCGCGAGCAGAACTGGATCCGGCACGAGGAGTTCCCCTTCACCACCGTCGCCGGCCTCGAGTACGACTCCGGCAACTACGAGGCCGCCACCGCGCGCGCCAAGGAGCTCTTCGGGTATGACGAGCTGCGGGCCGAGCAGGCACGTCGCCGGGAGAGCGGGGACCGGGTGCAGCTCGGGATCGGCGTCTCCACCTTCACCGAGATGTGCGGCCTGGCGCCCAGCCGGGTGCTCGGGTCGCTCAGCTACGGCGCCGGCGGCTGGGAGCACGCGTCGGTGCGGATGCTGCCCTCGGGCAAGGTCGAGGT
>CAZONQ010000020.1:0-26325 GCA_964581125.1 uncultured Ornithinimicrobium sp. | reverse complement strand
CCGCGACTCCGACGAGCCGCGCCGGGTGCTGCGCCGCAACGCCGAGCTCTTCCGCGAGCTGATGACCGACGCCGGCTTCGAGCTGCTGCCGGGCGAGCACCCGATCGTGCCGGTGATGTTCCCCGGCGAGGACGGCGCCCGCAAGGCCACGCAGATCGCCGACGCGATGCTGGCCCGCGGCGTCTACGTCATCGCCTTCTCCTTCCCCGTCGTGCCCCGCGGCCGGGCACGGATCCGCGTGCAGCTGTCGGCGGCGCACTCCGAGGAGGACGTGCGGGCCTGCGTCGACGCCTTCGTCGCCGCCCGCGACGAGGTCGGCTGAGCCCGGCGGTGCCCGACCACCCCGCCGCACCGGGTAGGATGGGGCCGACGACAAGGGTTTCGCGCGCCGGGTGGCTGGGACGGCGTGCACGCAGCAAAGAGGTGCTCGCCCCTTGTCCCCCGTCCAGTCCTACCGGAGCCTGTTCGCGCTGACCGGACCCCTCTACGTCCTCGTCGCCTTCGTCGGGCGCATCCCGCTGGCGATGTCGCAGATCGCCTCCCTCCTCGCCGTGAGCGCCGCCACCGGCTCCTACGCCGCCGGCGGCGCCACCGCCGGCGCCCTCGCCGTGGCCAACGCGGTCTGCGCGCCGGTCGCGGGGGCGCTGAGCGACCGCCTCGGCCAGCGGCCCGTGCTGCTCGTGCAGAGCGTCGTCGGCACCGTCGGCCTCGCCGCGCTCGCCGTCCTCACCCTCACCCACGACCCGGCGCAGCCCTGGTGGCCGCTGCCGGTCGTCGCCGCCCTCGGCGGCGCCTTCGTGCCGCAGGTCGGCACCATGGCGCGCGTCCGCTGGCGCCCGATCAGCCGCCGCGGCGCCGGCGAGGACCCGCGGATGATCGACGCCGCGTTCTCCTACGAGGGCGCCGCCGACGAGGCCTCCTTCGTGCTCGGCCCGGCGCTCGTCGGCGTCATCGCCGCGGTGGCCGCCCCGGTCACCTCCCTCGTCGTCGCCGCCGTGCTGCTCGGCGCGTTCGGCACGTGGTTCGCCGTGCACCCGACCGGCGCGCTCGTCGGTCCGGCACCGGCCGGCACCGGCGCCGTGGCGCGCCTGCTCACGCCGGCCCTGGTGGTCCTGGCCGCGACCCAGCTGTCCATCGGGATGGTCTTCGGCTCGGTGCAGACCGGCACCTCGGTGCTGGCCACCCAGGCCGGCATGCCCGGGCTCACCGGTCTGCTGCACGCCCTCCTCGGCGTCGGCAGCGTGCTCGCCGGCCTGGCCGTCGTCGCGGTCCCCGAGACCTTCACCCACGAGCGCCGGCTGCGCGTCTTCACCGCCGCCCTGGTCGTGCTGGCCCTGCCGCTGCTGATGGTCGGCTCCCTCCGGGGCCTGACCTTCGCCCTCCTCGGCCTCGGCCTGGCGGTCGCGCCGTCGATGATCACCACCTTCGCGCTCGCCGAGCGCATCACCCCGGTGCGCCGGGTGGGTGCGGCGATGACGCTCCTGGCCGCCGCCACCGGTGCCGGGTATGCCGTCGGCGCCGCCGTCGCGGGCCGGCTCGCCGACGCCGGTGGTCACCACCCGGCCTTCATGGTCACGGTCGTCGCGACGGCCGTCGCCCTCACCCTCGCCCTGACCGGCGCGCGGACGCTGCGGGCCGCCGGCGCCCGGGGCCACCGCGAGGTCGTGGAGCCCGCGCCGGAGCTCGTCGAGGCCCGCTGACCGCCTGTGCAGAGCGTGCGCCCGGTCGCCCATGACGACCGGGCGCACGCTCTGCACGCGGCGGGGACGGGGGTCAGCCGCAGCAGCCGCCCGCGCCGCAGGCGCAGCCCCCGGCGCCGCCGCCCCCGCAGGCGTCGGTGTCCGTCGCCGCCGCGACCTCCTCCGGCGCGGGCGGCTCGACCCCGAGCCGCTCGCCCAGGCGGGCGAAGACCTCCACCAGCCGGCGCACGTGCCAGTGCGGCTCGTCCTGCTCGTGGAGGGCCACCTCGGCGCCGGTGAGCCGCTCGGCCAGCCAGGTCGCGTGCGCGGCCGGGCTCACCTGCGAGTCGCTGCCCCACCACAGGTCGACCGGGCCGCGGACGTCGGCCAGCTCGACGCCCCACGGCTCCTGGACCTCGAGCAGGTCGGTGACGATCCCCTCGGCGCCGGCGTGCGCGCCCAGCCCGGCCTCGAGCTGGTCGCGGACGAAGACGGGGTCCTGCAGCGCGAGCGCGTGCAGCATCCGCTGCTGCTCCTCCATGCCCGCGCCCCAGGCCTGCTCCCCCATGCCCGGGCTGCCGGCGTCCGCCAGCCGCGGCGCCAGCGGCCACACGAGCGTCAGCGCGGCGACCCGCTCGGGGTGCTGCGCGGCGAGGGCGAGCGCGGCCGGCGCGCCCCCGGAGCCGGCGAGGACGCCCACCGGCCCCTCGACCCCGGCGGCGTCGAGCACGGCGAGCACGTCGCCGGCCAGCTCGCTGACGGGACGGGGCTCGCCCGCGGGCGAGTCTCCGTACCCCGGCCGGTCGTAGGTGACCACCCGCAGGCCGAGCGCGGCGAGCACGTCCCGGCCCGGCGTCCCGCTGAACCGCGAGCCGGGCGTGCCGTGCAGCACGACGACCGGCGCGCCGTCGGGCGCGCCCTGGACGCGGAGCGCGAGGCCGGCGGGGGTGGTGGCGGGGATGCTCGTGGTGGTCACCCACCGAGTGTCTCAGAGCCAGCCGGAGCGCTTGAACGAGCGCCACAGGACGAGGACGACGAGCGCCATCGCGACCAGGGCGAGGGGATAGCCGAGCGCCCAGTGCAGCTCGGGCATGTGGTCGAAGTTCATGCCGTAGATGCCGGCGATGAGGGTGGGGATGGTGATCATCGCGGCCCAGGCGGAGATCTTGCGCATGTCGGAGTTCTGCTGGACCCCGATCTGGGACAGGTGGGTGGCGAGCACGTCGGAGAGCAGCGCGTCGAAGGACTCGATGTCGGCCAGGACCGAGGAGAGGTGGTCGGCGACGTCGCGGAACTGCAGGCGCAGCTCCTTGGAGCGCACGATGCCGCCGCGCTCGGTGAGCTGGCGCAGCGGCAGCTTGAGCGGCAGCGCGGCCCGGCGGAACTCGAGGACCTCGCGCTTGAGGCGGTAGATCGTCGTCGAGTGCGCGCGGTTGCTCCCGCCGAAGACGTCGCGCTCGATCTCCTCGAGGTCGCGGGCGACCTCCTCGTCGATCTCCTGGTAGGTGTCGACCACCTTGTCGACGAGGCCGTGCAGGACCGACAGCGGGCCCTCGCGGAGGAGCTGCTGCTCGTGCACCTCGAGCCGCTCCCGGACGTGGTGGAGCGGGGCGACGTCGCCGTGGCGGAGCGTGACGGCGAAGTGCTCGCCGATCACCGCCATGAGCTCGCCGGTCTCGATGTCGGAGGTCGCGTCGTCGTAGCGCAGGGTCTTGACCACCGCGAAGATCGTCTCGTCGTAGACCTCGACCTTGGCGCGCTGGTTGCCGGCGAGGATGTCCTCCACGGCCAGCGGGTGCAGGTCGAGCTCGGCGGCGACGAAGGCGAACTCCTCCGGCGTCGGGTCCTTGAGCCCGACCCACACGAAGTCGCCGTGCGGGGCGCCGTCGGCGCGCAGCGCGGCCAGCGCGTCGCTGAGGTCGCCGCACTCGTGGCGCTCGCCCGCGCGGTAGACGGCCCGGTCGACGATCACGGCTGGCCCGCCTCGTCAGAGGTAGAGGCCGGTGCCGGGGTCCGGCACCCGCTCGGCGGCGACGGCGTGCAGGTCGCGCTCGCGCAGCAGCACGTAGTCCTTGGAGCCGAGCTCGACCTCGGCGCGGTCCTCGGGGTCGAAGAGGACGCGGTCCTCCAGCTGGACCTGGCGGACGCTGGAGCCGACCGCCACGACGCGGGCCCAGGACAGCCGCTTGCCCACGCTCGCGGTCGCCGGGATGACGATCCCGCCGCCGGACCGGCGCTCTCCCTGCTCCCCCTCCAGCGACACCAGCACGCGGTCGTGCAGCATCCTGATGGGCAGCCTGCCCGACTCGGTCACCGCGGTGCGTCAGCCCTTGTGGAAGGCGCGGCGCAGCAGCCCGAGGACGATCGCGGTGCCGGCCACGCCACCGAGGACGACGGCCAGGCGGTCCAGTCGCACGTTGCCGTCGGCGTCGAACGCCGCGTCGTTGGCCCTGGTCTTCAGGGACGCGACGGCGTTGGCCTTGAGCGTGTCCGGGCTGACGCGGTGGGCGAGCTCGTCGACCGTGCGGGCCATCCGGCTGCGGGTGGCGGCCAGGTCGGCCTCGATCTCGGTGACGGAACGGGCGGGCTGCTTTCCTGCCATGTGCGTCGTGCCCCTCGGGTAGGTGGTCGTCGGTCCTGCCTGAGACGATAACGCAGAACGTCTGTCCCCGAACCGTTGGAGGTCACCCGCGATGTCCCACCTCGAGCCCGGCCAGCCCGCCCCCGCCTGGACGCTGCCCACCGCCGACGGCGGGCAGCTGAGCCTGTCCGACCTCGCCGGCAGCAAGGCGATCATCTACGTCTACCCGGCGGCGATGACGCCCGGCTGCACCACGCAGGCGTGCGACTTCCGGGACAACCTCGCCGTCCTCCAGCAGGCGGGGTATGCCGTGGTCGGCCTCTCCCCCGACCCGCCGGAGAAGCTGGCGCGGTTCGTCGAGAAGGAGGGGCTGACCTTCCCGCTCGTCTCCGACGAGTCCAAGGAGGTCCTGACGGCCTACGGCGCCTACGGCGAGAAGATGAACTACGGCAAGAAGGTCACGGGCGTGATCCGCTCCACCTTCGTCCTCGACGAGCAGGGCGTGGTGGAGCTGGCGAAGTACAACGTCCGGGCCAAGGGCCACGTCGCCTCGCTCGCCAAGCAGCTCGGGGTGACGGCCTGACGGGTCGTGCGCCCGGCGGGACTCGAACCCGCACACCGTGAGGCACAGGAACCTAAATCCTGCGTGTCTGCCAGTTCCACCACGGGCGCGCGGGGATCAAGGGTAGCCGCCACGCCGGGGGACCCTGGACGGCCCGCCCCGGACCGCACTACCGTCCGGGGATGGACACCCGTGAAGCAGGCAGGATCCGGCCGCTGGCCGTCGCGCTCTCCACGTTCGCGCTCTCCGCAGGGAGCGTCCTCCCCGCCGGGGCCGCCCCGAGCACCTTCACCTACGACGCCCTCGGCGACTCCTTCGCGGCCGGGGCGGGCGTCGGGGCCGGGGGCGCCTACCCCTTCGTCCTCGACGGCCGCATGCGGATCGCGCTCGACGACCTCGCCGCCGTGCCCGGCGCCACCGTCCCGACGATGACGCCCCAGCTCGACGCGCTCGACGCCGGCACCGACCTGGTGACGATCTCGGTCGGCGGCAACGACATCGGCTGGGGCGACGTCGTCACGGCGTGCCTGCTCGGTGGGGAGCAGGCCTGCGCCGGCGCCGTCGGCCACGCGAGCGCCCTGATCACGGGCACGCTGCCCGGCCTGCTGGACGGGGCCTACGCGCAGGTGGCCGCCGCAGCACCGGACGCGCACGTCGTGGTGACCGGCTATCCCCGCCTGTTCTCGCCGGAGTACGGCGCCTACACGGTGCCGCTCACGCCGACGTTCTCGCTCGAGGCGTCCGTCGCCGAGCAGCAGCTGATGAACGACGGCGCCGACCTGCTCAACGCGACGATCCGCAGGGTGGCGGAGCAGCACGGCTTCCAGTTCGTCGACGTGACCCGGCGCTTCGAGGGGCACGGGGTGAACTCCCCCGAGGCCTACCTCTTCGGCGTCCTGGACCCGGTGCCGTTCCACCCCACGGCCGAGGGGCAGCACGCCTACGGCGTCGCGCTCCGCTCGGCGATCCGGCCCCCGGACCTGCGCTGACAGCCCGGCCCGAGGCACTCACCTACGTTCGTCGTAGAGAACTCGTGATGCATCACGCCCCCTCGACAAGGAGCGTGCGTGAGTCGGGCGGGACCCTCCGTGTCAGCCCTGCGCGCCGTCGGTGCCGACCACCTGCAGCCCGACGTCAGGCACGCCGGGGGTGAGCACCCGCCACTCCCGGCCCCACGTCCGGGCCTCGGCCACGACGGCGTCGGCGAGGTCGGTCGTCGTCAGGCACAGCACGGTGGGTCCGGCGCCGGAGACCACCGCCGCGTGGCCCAGGCCGCGCAGGGTGTCGACGGCGCCCATCGTCACGGGGTAGACCGACCGGCGCTGCTCCTGGTGCAGCCAGTCCTGCGTCGCGTCGAGCAGCATCGTCGGGTCCGCGGTGAGGGCGTGGACCAGCAGCGCCGACCGCCCCGCCTGGCGCACGGCGTCGGCGCGCGGCACGTGCGGGGCGAGCACGGCGCGGGCCGTCGCGGTCTCCAGCTGCACCCCGACCGGGACGAGCACGACCGGGACCACGTCCGGGTGCAGCGTCGGCCGCGCGGTGCGCACGACCAGCGGCGACGGCATCCACGAGACCGTCAGCCCGCCGAAGACGGACGCCGAGGAGTTGTCCGGGTGACCCTCGGCGATCCCCGCGTGCGTGTTGACCAGCCCGAGGTCGGCCGGCGTCAGGTCGCCGCCGCGCGCCAGCGCGAAGCCGAGCCCCAGGCCGCCGACGATCGCCGACGCCGAGGAGCCCAGCCCGGCCGACATCGGGATGCGGTTGCGGCAGGTGAGCCGCAGCCCGTAGCCGTCGAGCCAGCCGGTCCCGCACGCCTCCAGCGCCTCCCGCAGCCGCGCCGCGACGAGGTGCCGGCCGTCCGCGGGCAGGTCCTCGGCGCCCTCCCCCTCGAGCACGAGCTCGAGGCGACCTGCGTCGGGGAGGACCTCCACGGCATACCGGTCCAGGACGCCGAGCGCGAGGCCCACGGCGTCGAACCCCGGCCCGAGGTTGGCGGTGCTGGCCGGGACGGTGACCTCGACGGTCAGCCCCGGCTCGGGCGGCAGCATCACTCCAGGCCGAGCGCGCCCGCCGCGCTCATCACGTCCACGCCGACCCTGACCGGCTCGACCTCGGCGCCGGACGCGTCGCGCAGCGCCCACTGCGGGTCCTTGAGGCCGTGGCCGGTCACGGTGCAGACCACGGTCGACCCCGGCGGCACCCGCCCGGCCGCGTGCGCCTTGAGCAGCCCGGCGACGGACGCGGCCGACGCCGGCTCGACGAAGATCCCCTCGCGCGCGGACAGCAGCCGGTGCGCCGCGAGGATCTCCTCGTCGGTCACCGCGTCGATCAGCCCGCCGGACTCGTCGCGCGCGGCCTCCGCCTGCTGCCACGAGGCCGGGTTGCCGATCCGGATCGCCGTCGCGATCGTCTCCGGCTCGTCGACCGGGTGGCCGAGCACGATCGGCGCGGCGCCGGCGGCCTGGAAGCCGAACATCTGCGGGCGGCGGGTGGACACGCCGGCGTGGGCGTACTCCGTGTAGCCCTTCCAGTAGGCGGTGATGTTGCCCGCGTTGCCGACCGGCAGGCAGTGGATCCCGGGCGCGTCGCCGAGCGCGTCGACGACCTCGAAGGACGCGGTCTTCTGCCCCTCGATCCGCGCCGGGTTGACCGAGTTGACCAGCTCGACGGGGTAGGCCTCGGCCAGCTTGCGCGCCAGGTCGAGGCAGTCGTCGAAGTTGCCCTCGACCTGGATGAGCGTGGCGCCGTGGGCGATCGCCTGCGACAGCTTGCCCATCGCGATCTTGCCGTCCGGGACGAGCACGCCGCAGGCCATCCCGGCCTTGGTCGCGTAGGCCGCGGCGCTCGCCGACGTGTTGCCGGTCGAGGCGCAGATGACCGCCCGCGCGCCCTTCGCCGCGGCCGCCGAGATGGCGGCCGTCATCCCACGGTCCTTGAAGGAGCCGGTGGGGTTGAGGCCCTCGTACTTGACGTGCACCTGCGCGTCCGTGAGCTCCGAGAGGTGCTCGGCGGGGATCAGCGGGGTGCCGCCCTCGCGCAGGGTGACGACGTGCCCGGTGATCGTCGCGGGCAGACGGTCGGCGTACTCGGCGATCACGCCGCGCCACTGGTGGGCCATGTGCGGTCCTCGGGGGCTGGTCCGGTCGGGTGCAGCACAAGGGTATGCCGTGCCGCCCGCCTCTCCCCCGGGCCCCGTCAGCCGAGCAGCGCCTCGACGTCCGCGGCGAGGGCGCGGAAGGCCTCGCCGCGGTGGGAGATCGCGTTCTTCTCCCCGGCGGTGTGCTCGGCGAGGGTGCGGCCGTCGGGCCGCAGCAGCAGCGGGTCGTAGCCGAAGCCGTTGCTCCCGCGGGGCTCCCGCGCCAGCACGCCCGCGCACCGGCCCTCGCGGACGACCTCCGCGCCGGTCGTGCCGCCGGGGCCGCCCGGGAGCACGAGCGCGGCGGCGCACACGAAGGCGGCCGCCCGGTGCTCGTCGGGCACGTCGGCGAGCTGGGCGAGCAGCAGCCGGTTGTTGGCCTCGTCCTTGTCGAGACCGGCCGCCCCGGCGAGCGGCCCGGCCCAGCGCGCGGAGAAGACGCCCGGCGCCCCGCCGAGCACCTCGACCGCCAGGCCGGAGTCGTCGGCGAGCGCGGGCAGCCCGGTGGCGGCAGCGGCATACCTGGCCTTGAGGAGGGCGTTGTCGGCGAAGGTGACGCCCGACTCGACGACGTCCTGCAGGCCCTCGAGGGCGTCGAGGCCGACGAGCTCGAGCCCGGCGCGGTCGAGCGCCGAGGCGAGGATCTCGCGCAGCTCGACGACCTTGTGGGCGTTGCGGGTCGCCAGCACGAGCCGGCGCTCCGACCCGCTCACCACGTGGGCGGCCCCTGGTCGACGTCGGAGCCGGCCTCGCGGGCGTCGGAGCCGCCGATGTCGTCGGCGCCGAAGGCCGCGGCCTGGCGCGCGGTGAGCTCGGCGCAGCCCTCGGCGGCGGCGTCGAGCATGGCGTCGAGCAGCTCCCGGTCGAAGGGGACGCCCTCGGCGGTGCCCTGCACCTCGACGAAGCGGCCGTCGCCGGTCATGACGACGTTCATGTCGGTCTCGGCGGTGGAGTCCTCGACGTAGTCGAGGTCGACGAGCGGCTCGCCCTCGACGATGCCGACGCTGACCGCGCACACCGACCCGACGACCGGCTCGGCGTCGGCCTTGATGAGGCCCTGCGCGCGGGCGGCCTCGACGGCGTCGACGAGCGCGACGTAGGCCCCGGTGATCGCCGCCGTGCGGGTGCCGCCGTCGGCCTGCAGCACGTCGCAGTCGAGCTGGATGGTGTTCTCCCCCAGGGCGTCGAGGTCCACGACGGCCCGCAGCGACCGGCCGATGAGCCGGCTGATCTCGTGGGTGCGGCCGCCGATGCGCCCCTTGACCGACTCGCGGTCGGAGCGGGTGTGGGTGGCGCGCGGGAGCATGGCGTACTCCGCCGTCGTCCACCCCTTGCCGCTGCCCTTGCGCCAGCGCGGGACGCCGGCGGTGAAGGAGGCGGCGCACAGCACCCGGGTGCGGCCGAACTCGACGAGGACGCTGCCCTCGGCGTGGTCGAGCCAGTTGCGGGTGATGCGGATCTCGCGGAGCTGGTCGGGTTCGCGACCGTCGTGACGGGACATGGGACCAGCGTAGGCGGTGGCACCGACGGCGGGCGCCGCCCGGTGGCGGACGGCGCCCGGCGGGCTCACGTCATACCGCCGTGTAGCCGCCGTCGACCAGGTAGTAGCCGCCGGTCATGAAGGACGCGCGGTCGGAGAGCAGGAAGCTGACCAGCGCGGCGACCTCCTCGGGGCGACCCAGGCGGCCGACCGGGTGCTTGGCGACGAGCGCCTGGCGGACCTCGTCGGGGATCTGCGCCAGGAGCGGGGTGTCGATGTAGGCCGGCCCCACCGCGTTGACGCGCACGCCGCGCTGCCCGTAGTCGGTCCCGGCCTGGCGGGTGAGGCCGACGACGCCGTGCTTGGCGGTGGTGTAGGCCGACGCGCCGACGCCGGTGGCGACGAGCCCGTGGATCGAGGCCATGTTGACGATCGCGCCGCCCCCGGCCGCCTCGATGGCGGGCAGCTGCTCGCGCATGCCGTAGAGGACGCCGTTGAGGTTGATGTCGATGACCCGCCGCCAGTCGGCCAGGTCGAGCTCGCCGGCCGGCTCGGGGCCGGCGCCGACGCCCGCGTTGTTGACCGCGAGGTGGAGGGCGCCGTAGCGCTCCACGGCCGTCCGCACCGCGGTCGCGTGCTCCTCGGGCACCGCGGTGTCCTGCCGCAGCGCGGAGGCGGTCCCGCCGGCCTGCACGATCTCGTCGGCCACGCGCCGGGCGGCCGCCTCGTCGATGTCGGTGACGAGCACCGAGGCGCCCTGCGCCGCGAGGTCCTTGGCGCACGCCTCCCCGATGCCCGAGCCTCCGCCGGTCACCAGTGCCGTCCTGCTGTCGAAGTCGCCCATGGTCGTGGTCCTTCCTCCTCGGTGGACCTCCATTCTACTACGGTATGTAGTGTGCCGTCGCCCCGGTCCCGGGCCCGAGCACCCCGCGGTAGACCCGCTCCGTCGCGGCCACCGGC
This sequence comes from uncultured Ornithinimicrobium sp., assembly GCA_964581125.1. Taxonomy (GTDB): domain Bacteria; phylum Actinomycetota; class Actinomycetes; order Actinomycetales; family Dermatophilaceae; genus Ornithinicoccus. The sequence goes on along the minus strand of CAZONQ010000020.1, from coordinate 15,927 downwards.
ACCGCCGCGGCGTCCCGCGCGGCGACCATCGCCGCGCTCGCCCGCGCGACCAGCTCCGGCTCCCGGCGCAGCCGGGCCAGCACGGCGGCCAGGCCGGCGGCGTCGGGCGTCGGCGCCGGGAAGCCGCCGCCCCCGGGCACCGCCTCGGCGAGGTCGGGGTCGGCGTGGAGCACCGGCAGCCCGGCGGCGACCGCCTCGAGGAGGACCATCGGCTGGTTGTCGAAGTCCACCGAGGAGCTCACCAGCACGTGGCTGCGGCGCATCTCGGCGAGCACCTCGTCCTGCGGCACGGCGCCGCCCAGGTGGACGGGCGCGCCGGCGGCCGCCCGGGCCACGGCCCGCCGGGACACCCCGTCGCCGAGGACGGTGCCGCGCACGCCGTCGCCCGCCCGGCGCACCGCGTCGACGAACACCCCGGGGCGCTTCTCCGGGGAGAGCCGCCCGACCCAGAGCGCCCGCAGGTCCTCCCCCGGCGCGAGCCTGCGCACCTGCGGCTCGCCCACCCGCTCGAGCACGCCGGGCCCGACCCCGTTGGAGACGACGGTGGTCGGGGTGGTGACCCCGACCGCGGCCAGCTTGGCGGCGAAGTGGGCGGAGGGCACGACGACGTGGTCGCTCGCCCGGGCCTGGGCCACCATGAGCCGCCACATCCGCCGCGCCACCCTGCTCGCGGTCCACGGCGCGCCGGGCGCCACGGAGACGCCGGAGTGCGGCACCTGCCGGTGGTGCAGCCAGGCGAGCAGCGCCGTGGAGACCGACGGGAGGGGCAGGACGGCGTCGGTGTAGACGTCGATCCGCCCGTGCATGGTGTGGACGACCGGCAGCCCCAGCTCCCGCGCCACCCGGATCCCCGAGAGCGCGGCGAACATCTCCGAGTGCGTGTGCACCACCTCGACCCGGCGGGCGGCGAGCTCCTCGCGCAGCACCTGCCGCACCCTCCGCGGCGTCCACGCGAAGGGGTAGCCGTCCGGGCGGAAGACCGGAGAGACCGGCAGCGCCACGACGTCCGGCCCCGGGGCGTCGCCCGGGCCGCGCGGGCAGCACACCGTCACCTCGTGGCCGGCCCGCCCGAGCCCCTCGCGCAGCGCCCGGACCGCGGTCTGGACCCCGCCGAGGGTCGGCAGGTAGTAGTCGGTCACCAGGGCCACGCGCACGGCCCGATCGTAGGATGCCCCGATGACGACGACGGCACTGGTCACGGGGGCGAGCGGCTTCCTCGGCGGGCACGTCGTCGCCGAGCTGCGGGCCCACGGCTACCGCGTGGTCGGCAACGGGCGCAACGCCGCCGCGCTGCCCCCGGGCGGGCCGACCCTCGTCGGCGACCTCGACGCCCTCGCGACCGCCGACGTCCCGGCGGACCTCGTGGTCCACTGCGCCGCCCTGTCCACGCCGTGGGCGCGGTGGCGCGACCTGCGCCACGCCAACGTCACCGGCACGGCACGGGTCATGGCCTACGCCCGCCGCAACGGCGTCCGGCGGGTCGTGCACGTGTCGTCGCCGAGCATCTACGCCGCCGCGCGGGACGCGATCGGCATCACCGAGGACCAGGTCGACCCGGGCAACCGGCTCACCGGCTACATCCGCTCCAAGATCGCCGCCGAGGAGCTGCTGCGGCGCGAGCGGGAGCGGCCGGGCAGCCCCGAGGTGGTCGTCGTGCGGCCGCGCGGGATCGTGGGCCGGGGCGACCCCAGCCTCGTCCCGCGGCTGCTCGAGGTGCACGACCGGATCGGCGTCCCGCTCTTCGACGGCGGGCGGGCCCTCGTCGACCTCACCTCGGTGGAGAACGTCGCGACCGCGCTGCGCCTCGCGGCCGAGACCCCCGGGGTCGACGGCGGCGTCTTCAACGTCACCAACGACGACCCGCGCCCGTTCCGCGACCTGCTCGACCGGCTCTTCGAGCTCCTCGGCCGCACGCCGCGCTACCGCCCGCTGCCGACGCGCCCGCTCTACGCGGCCGCCGGCCTGATGGAGAGGGTGTATGCCGTGCTGCCCGGCCGCCCGGAACCGCCCCTCATGCGCTACACCCTCAGCACCGTCGCCTTCTCCCAGACGCTCGACATCACCCGGGCGAAGGAGCAGCTGGGCTACCGACCCGTGGTGACCCTGGACGAGAGCCTGGCCTCCTATGCCCGGTGAGCTGCACGCCCATACCTGCGGGCACACCCACCACGACCTCTCCCGGCTCGTGGCGGGGCACCCGCGCGAGCGCCGCCGCTTCCCGTCCACGGTCTTCTGCTGGCGGGACGGCGGGCGCGTGGTGCTCTTCGACACCGGCTACGCGCCGCAGCCGTGGGACACCGGGCTGACCGGGAGCCTCTACCGGCGGCTGCTGCCGCCCGCGCTGCCGCCCGGGCAGGACGTCGCCGAGCAGGTCGACCCGTCCACCGTCACCCACGTCGTGCTCTCCCACCTGCACCCCGACCACGTCGGCGGCCTGCGCCACTTCCCGCACGCGACCCTGGTGCTGCACCGCGGGCAGCTGGCGACCCTGGAGTCGCCGCGGCTGCGCGACGGGCTCCTGCGCGGGCTGCTGCCGGGGTGGTTCGCCGAGGCGGTGCGCGGGCGGGCCGTGGTGGTGGACCGCTTCGTGCCGGGCCCGTGGGGCCTGGCCGTGCACGACCTCTTCGGCGACGGCAGCTATCTGCTCGTCGACCTGCCCGGCCACGCCCGCGGCCACCTGGGCGCGCTCGTCGGGGGGCGGGCGCTGCTCGCCGGGGACGCCGCCTGGGGCCGCGACCTCCTTCCCGCGGCGGAGCGGCTGCGCGCGCTGCCGCGGTGGATCACCCACGACGGCGCGGCCCACCTCGCCACGACCCGTCTCCTCCTCGGCGCCGAGCGCGGCGGGGCACGGCTGCTCTTCTCGCACGACGAGCACCCTGCCGGGGTCGACCTGCTCTGACGCGTATGCTGCCGCCCGACGGACGGCACGGGGCCGGGCGCGGGCACACGGGACAGGGGAGCCGATGCGGCAGTGCGAGATCGTGGGGTGGGGCACCTACCTCGCCGACCGGACCGTCGTCCTCGGCGACCAGACCCGCCACCGCGTCGCCGACGGCGTCAGCCAGCTCGACATGCTCGAGCACGCCGCGCGGCGGGCCCTGGAGCGCGCCGGGCTGGGGCCCGGCGACGTCGACTGCGTCATCGGCGCCGTCGCCGCCGACCTGCAGCCGATCCCGTGCACGGCGGCCCTGCTGTGGGAGCGGCTCGCGCCCAGGACGCGGGTCGCCGCCTTCGACGTCAACTCCACGTGCACGAGCTTCGTCACCGCGGTCGACGTGGCCTCCCGCTACCTGGCCGACGGCGACTACGACCGCGTGCTCGTCGTCTCCGGCGACGTCGGCTCCCGCTTCCTCGACCCGGGGCACGCCGAGAGCCGCGAGCTGCTCTCCGACGCCGCCGCCGCGGTGGTGCTGGCGCGCACCGACGACCCGGCCCGCGGCGTGCTGACGAGCCTGCAGCGGACCTGGGCCGAGCACGCCCACGACACGGAGATCCGGGGCGGCGGCACCCTCCTGCCCGCCCGCGACTACGCCCGGCACGCCCCGACCGACCACCTCTTCGACATGGACGGCCGGCGCGCGCTGCACAGCATGGTGCGGGTGCTGCCGGGCTTCTTCGAGGAGTTCTTCGCCCGGCTGCAGGAGCGTGCCGGGATCGGGCGGCAGGAGGTCGACCTCTTCGTCCCCCACCAGGCCAGCCGCGCCCTCGGGCTGGTGATGCGGCGGATCGGCGTCCCGCCGGGACGCTACGTGGACCGGGTGGACGAGCTGGGCAACATGGTCTCGGCCTCGGTGCCCTTCGTGCTCGCCGGGTGCCTGGACGCCGGCCGCGTGGGCCGCGGCGACGTGGTCGTCCTCTGCGGCACGGCCGCGGGCCTCACCGCGAACGCCCTCGCGCTCCGGCTGTAGCGGTCGCCGGCTCCTCCCGCCGCGACGTCAGCCGCACCCCGACCACGGCGAAGACCACCGCGAGCGCCTCGCCGACGATGCTGACGACCTTCTCCGGGGACCACAGCGGGTCGTACATCGACGGGATCGGCCCGATCGCCGGCACGTCGACGAAGTGGTAGAGCAGCACCGGCCCCAGCGCGGACAGCGCGACGAGACCGGCGAGCACGTAGGCCCACCGCCGCCCGGTCACCAGCAGCACCACCGCGGCGAGCCCCGCGGCCACCGCCTGGGCGCGGAAGAGCAGCCCGCCCCCGAGCCCGTCGGGCGCCGCCACGTCCATCGCCGGGGCCACCCGGACGTGGACGAAGGCGTCGACCGCCAGGCCGAGCACGACGATGCCGCGGGTCACCAGCTCCTTGGTCCGGTCGTCCACCGCGCTCACCCCTCCACGACCAGCGTGCCGGTCATCGCCGGGTGCGGCGTGCAGTGGAAGGGATAGTCGCCCGGCTCGTCCGGCACCGTGAGGACCGCCTCCCCGCCGGGCGCAACCTCCACGTCGAAGACGCCGTCGTCGGAGGTCACCGTGTGACCGACGCCGTCCTCGTTGCGCACCGTCACCTGCGCACCGGCCGGGACCGCGTCCGGCAGGTCGTAGCTGAAGTCAGAGATCACGATGACCACCTCTCCGGCGTCGGTCTCCTCGGTCCCGGTGGTCGCCGGCGCCCCGTAGCCCCTCTCGACCGGCTCGCCGGGCGACGCCGGCGCCGAGGGCCCGTCGCCCGCGCAGCCCGCGAGCAGCCCGACCCCGAGGAGGAGGGCCGCGGCGACGCCGCTCGCGCTCCGTCGTCCGTGCGACCGGTCCATGCGGGAGGTACGGGCGGGCGGCGCATCCGGATTGCGGGCCGGCGCGCCGGGTCACAGCTGCGCGCTCGCCCAGACCACGTCGTCCCCGCCCACCAGCTCCACCGCGGCGACCTCGCTCCCGTCGGGCACCGCCACCACCCAGCTGTTGGCGCGGTCGTCGGCCAGGCTCCACGTCGCGACGTCCCGCACCGTCCCGTCCGCCAGCCGCAGCCGGCACAGATAGCTGCGCCCGGCCGGCCCGCCCGTCACGTCGACGACCAGCGCCGGACCGTCCTCGGCATAGCTGCGCGCCACGAGCCCGACCCGCGTCCCGTCACCGGTCACCAGCGGGGCGGCCCACGCGGGCACGGGGTCGCCGTCCCTGCGCAGGTATGCCGTGGCGCCCGCCCCCGCGACCGCGCCGGTGAGCGCCGCGGCCGCGGCCAGCAGCACCGTGCGGCGCCGCACCGCGGGCGTGGCGGCTCCCCCGGGCTCCGGCCGGCCGCCCCGCGCGGCGTCGAGCCGGTCGAGCACCGCGGCCTCGAAGCCGGGCGGCGGGGAGAGCCGGGGCACGGCCGGCAGCACCGCCTCGACGGCGCCCGCGAGCTCGTCGTAGCTGCGTCGGCAGGCCCCGCACAGGGCCAGGTGGTCGGTGGCGCGCTGACGCGCGGCCGGGTCGGCGTGCCCGAGCGCGAGCCCCACGAGCAGGTCCTCGTCGGGGTGGCGCGGCACGGCCAGGTGCTCACTCATGCTCGGCCTCCATCGTCGCGCGCAGCCGGCGCAGGCCGGTGCGGATCCGGGTCTTGGCCGTGCCGAGGGGGATCCCCTCCCGCTCCCCCACCTCGGCGGCGGTGCAGCCGCCCAGCACCGCGAGGACCACGGCGCGGGCCTGCTCGGGCGAGACCCGGTGCAGCCGGCGGACCGCCTCCTCCGTCTCCAGCCGGTGCACCGCGCTCTCCTGGAGGTCCGGCGCGGGCGCGGTCGCGTCCTGCACGAGCTGGTCCAGCACCTCGGCGTCGGTCGGGGCGCTGCGCCGGGCGCGCACGGCGTCGATCGCGGCGTTGCGGGTGATCGTCAGCAGCCAGGTGAGGACCGAGGCGCGGCGCACGTCATACCCCGAGGCCGCCCGCCAGGCGCGGACGAAGACCTCCTGGCTGACGTCCTCGGCGAGCGCGGGGTCGCGGGTGATGCCGACCGCCAGGCCGAAGACCGGGCCCTGGAAGCGGCGCACGAAGGCTGCCGAGACCGCCGGGTCGTCGAGGGCCAGCCCGGCCAGCAGGGCGGCGTCGTCGGCCCGGTCCGCGCGCGAGACGGAGGCCATGTCCGAGGATACGACCGGGAGGCCCGGAGGGATCGTCCACGCGCACGGCGCCCCGGACCGCGCGGGTCCGGGGCGCCGGTGCGGGGCGTGCCGTCAGGCCTGGGGGGCCTGGGGCGGCTCCGGTGCGCGGGGCGGCGTCGAGGTCAGGTCGGTCGTGGGACCGGCCTGGATCTTGGCCTCCATCTTCTGCAGCGAGCGGGCGGCGGCGTCGCGGCCGCCGAGGCCGTAGGCCAGGGCCGCGGCCAGCGCCGCACCGACCACGACCGCGCCGAAGGCGAGGTCGATGATCGAGTCGGCGATGCCCATGTACTTCAGGCCCATCGCGACGAACAGCGCGGTGGTCGCCCAGTAGATGATCGTGCCCGCGGTGCCGGTGCCGACGGTGCGGCGCAGCAGGCCCGCGATGAGCACGCCGGCGGCGATGATCGCGCCGCCGAAGAGCACCCGGCCGCCGAGGGCGAGGATCTCCTCGAGGATGTTGGTGATCGCCGGGAAGGCCAGCACCTGCGCGGCCATGACCGCGAAGAACAGCATGATGGCCACCCGCGCGACGGCGGCGATGATCGCCGAGGCGCTGCGCCCCTCGGGGACGATGCCGAGGCCCGCGATGGTCCGGTCGGCGCCGAAGCCGCGCAGCGTCGACTCCAGCAGCTGCCCGGCGAACCGGGCGATGAGGTAGCCGAGGCCCAGCAGCAGCAGCGCCGCGATGATCCGCGGGATCGCGTCGAGGATGACCTGGAGCATGCTCTGCGCCGGGTCGGAGATCGCCGAGATGCCCAGGATCTGCAGCGAGGCGATCGTGACGACGATGAGGATCACCGCGAAGACCAGGTTGGCCAGGATCGTCGACAGCCGGCTCGTGCCGGCGTCGCCGGTGGCGGGGCCGCCCTCGGCCACAGGCTCGGCCGGGTCGGCCAGGCCCTCCTGCGCGGCACGGTCGGTGAGCCGCGCCATGGCGCGGTCCAGGCCCGCCGAGTCCAGCCCGGTCTGGGTGATCTGCCGCACGATCTTGGCGATCACGAAGCCGATGAAGAAGACGAAGCCGGCGGCGACGATGTTGGGGATGTAGGTCAGGATCGTCCCGAGCATGCCCTGGATCGGCGCCAGGACGCGGTCGAGGGCGAAGACCTGGAGGATCGCGATGAGGCCGAAGAGCCAGACCAGCAGCGAGGCGATCGTGCCGATCGCGTCGCCGAGGGACTCGCCGTCCTGCGACTCGCGCTGGAGGACCTTCACCCTCGCCACGACCTTGGTGATCGCCCATCTGACGAGGCGGGCGATGATCCAGGTGGCGATGAGGATGACGACCGCGATGGCGACCTTCTCCAGCAGCCCGACCCAGTCGTAGTCACGCCAGGTGTTCATGCGTTGCTCCTTGTGGAAGACAGCATTGCGTGTGGCCTGAGCCACAGTTTCACCGTAGCGTGCTCACAGCCGTCGCACAGGAGTCCCCGCGTGTCGTCACACCTGCACGGTGCGTCCCGGCGCGGCCAGCTCCACGTCCCCGTCCCACACCTGGGCCGCCTCGGCACGGGCCTGCTCCCCGTCCGTCCACGGCGGCAGGTGGGTGAGCATGAGCCGCCGCGCACCGGCCTCCACCGCGGCCGTCGCGGCGCGGCGCGCGGTCAGGTGGACGCCGCGGCCGGTGTCGCGGCCCTCGAGGAAGGACGCCTCGCACAGCGCCAGGTCGGCCCCGGCCAGCAGCGGGCCCAGCCCCGGGCAGGTGTCGGTGTCGCCGGTGTAGGCCAGCACCGCTCCCCCGGCCTCGACACGCAGGCCGAAGGCCGGCACGGGGTGCAGCACGGCGTGCGGCGTGATCGTGAAGGGACCGACGACGAAGGCGACGGAGTCGACGAGGTCGGCGAACGCCATACCCCTCATCGGCCGGGGCGCGACGACGCCGTAGGCGCGGGCCATCCGCTCGGCCGCCCCCGCGGGCGCGTGCACGGGCAGCTCGCCGGTGGCCGGGGACGGCCCGTGGCGGCGGAGGACGTGCAGCCCGGTGAGGTCGAGGCAGTGGTCGGGGTGGAGGTGGGAGAGCACCACCGCGTCGAGGGTCAGGGGGTCGGTATGGCGTTGCAGCGCGCCGAGGGCGCCGGACCCCAGGTCGAGCAGGACCTGCCAGGTCCGGCCCTCGTGCTCCGCGCGCACGAGGTAGCAGCTGGCGGGCGAGTCCGGCCCCGGCAGCGAGCCGGTGCAGCCGACGATCGTCAGGTCCATGCGCCCATCGTCGCAGCACGGCGGCGCCCGACCGCGAACACGCGGCGGAAGGGCAGCACCACCCCGTGCCCGTCGTCCGGGTAGGCCTCGCGCAGCCGGCGGCGCAGCTCCGCCTCGAAGCGCGGCCGGACCTCGGGCGGCAGCGCCTGCAGCGTCGGCCTCGCGCCGGTGCCCGAGACCCAGGCGAAGACGGGGTCCTCGCCGTGCAGCACGTGCAGGTAGGTGGTCTCCCACGCGTCCGCCTCGAGGCCGTGCTCCTGCAGCGCGCGCAGGTAGGTCGCGGCGTCGTGGCCGGCCGGGGCCGCCACGTCGGTGAGGTAGGGGGCGTAGCCGGGCTCGGCGGCCAGGTCGCGCCTGGTCGTGTGGCTGGGTTCGTCGAAGTTGCCGGGCACCTGCATGGCGAACCACCCGCCGGGGGCGAGGCGCCCGAGCAGCCGCGGGAGGAGCTCGAGGTGGCCGGGGACCCACTGGAGGGCGGCGTTGGTGACGAGGACGTCGACGCCGTCGGCGGGACCGGACGCGCCGTCCGCCCAGGTGCGGATGTCGGCGAGCTCGGCGGTGACGCCGTCGACCTGCCGGGCGCGCTCCACCATCTCCTCGCTCGAGTCGACGCCGACCACGCGCGCCGCGGGCCAGCGCTCGGCGAGCAGCCGCGTCAGGGTGCCGGGTCCGCAGCCGAGGTCGACGACCAGGCGGGGGTCCTCGGCGCCGACGCGGGCGAGGAGCTCGACGAAGGGACGGCCGCGCTCGTCGGCGTAGGCGAGGTAGCGGTCGGGGTCCCAGGTGTGCGCCATGCCGTCCGAGGATGCCAGAGAGGTCGGGCGCCGGGTCGGCGTGCGGTGAGGAGGACGCCGCCCACGACGAGGACCCCGCCGGCGAGCTCGAGGAGGGCGGGCCGCTCGCCGAGGGCGACCCAGGCGGCGGCGATGCCGACGACCGGCACGAGCATGGAGAAGGGCGCGACGACCCCGGCCGGGTGCCGGGCCATGAGCCACACCCAGATGCCCGAGCCGACGACCGTGCCGAGGACCACGGTGTAGGCCAGGCCGACCCACGCCGGGACCGCGGCGGCGCTGAGCGAGGTCGCCAGGGAGCGGCCGATCTCGTCCGGGCCCTCGAGGACCAGGGAGAGCGCGAGCATCGGCAGCGGCGGCACGACCGACATCCACAGGGTGAGGTGCAGCGGCTCCGGCGGGGCGGCCAGCCGGCTGGCGAGGTTGCCCAGGGCCCAGCCGAGGGCGCCCAGGACGACGAGGAGGAAGGGGATCCACGAGGTCGCCTGGGCCCGGTTGAGCCCGACGACGGCGAGGCCGGCGACGGCGATGCTCACGCCCACCACGCGGGCCGGGGTCAGCCGCTCGCGCAGCAGGACGGCCCCGAGGAGCACCGTGAAGGGGGCCGACGCCTGGAGCACGAGAGAGGCCAGCCCGGCCGGGAAGCCGGCCGCCATGCCGAGGTAGAGCCCGAAGAACTGGATCGTGCCGAAGCCGAGCCCGTAGCCCACGAGCCACCGGGTCGGCACGGCCGGCCGGGGCACGAGCAGGATCGTCGGCAGCGCCATGACGCCGAAGCGCAGCGCCACGAGGAAGAGCGGCGGGAAGTGCTCCAGCGAGGCGTGGATGGCCAGGAAGTTGAGCCCCCACAGGGTCGCGACGACGACGGCGAGGAGGACGTGACGGGCGGGCATGGCTCCAGCCTGCGGCCCGATCCGATGAAGGTCCAGCGAACAATCATGAAGTGAACCATTAGGCTGCCTGCATGGATGTGCGTCACCTCGAGCTGCTACGCGAGCTCTCGGTGCGCGGGACGCTGGCCGCGGTCGCCGAGGCGACCTTCCGGACGCCGTCGGCGGTGTCGCAGCAGCTGCGCACGGCCGAGCGGGAGATCGGGGTGCCGCTCGTCGAGCACGTCGGCCGGGGCGTGCGGCTCACGGCCGAGGGCCAGCTGCTGGCGGACAGCGCCGACGAGGTCGGGCGGGTGCTGGCCGACGTCCGCGCCCGCCTGGACGCCGCGCGCGGCGAGCCCCGGGGACGGGTGAGCGTCGGCACGCTGCCGAGCGCCGGCACGGCGCTGCTGCCGGGCCTCCTCGAGCGGCTCCGGGGCGGCGCGATCGAGCTCGACGTGGACGACTTCGACCTGGCCGAGGTGGACTACGCGGCCCGCACCCTGGACGTGGACGTGGTGGTCGCGCACAGCCTCACCGGCGACCGGCCCGCGGGGACCGGGGGCCTGGTGACCCGGCTACTCGCGCGCGAGGCGATCGACGTGCTGCTGCCGGCCGACCACCCGCTGGCCGGCCGCGAGCGGCTGCGCCCGGCGGACCTGCGCGGGACGACGTGGGTCGGCGTGCCGGAGGGCTACCCCTTCGACTCGATCCTCGCGGCCGTGGAGCGCGAGCTCGGGGAGCCTCTCGAGCGCCGCGTCCGGGTGCGCGACAACCAGCTGGTCGCGGCCCTGGCCGGGGCCGGCGTGGGCCTGGCGCTGCTGCCGCGCTTCACGACGAGGGTGCCGCCCTCGCTCGTGCTGCGGCCGCTGGAGGGCGTGCGGTCGATGCGCAGCGTCGTCGCACTGAGCCGGCCCGACCGGCACGCCCGGCTCGCGGTCCGCACCGTGGTGGACCTGCTCGCCGAGGTCGGGCGGGAGCTCTCCGCGGAGGGCTGAGCGGAGGTGCCCGCCTGTGGACGACCGGGCGACGCCCGCCCGCGGGTCCGCTAGCCTCGTGGCGACCAGGGAGGGAGAACCATGAAGGTGAGGGACCCGCGGGGCGGGGTCTGGCGGGTGAGCCGACGCTGGATGCCGTGGCGACGGCGGACGAGGGTGCCGGACATGATGGACACCCCGGTCGGCTGGGGCGACGACGCGCTCTCGACGCTGATCGTCCTGGTCCTCGCCGTGCCCACGCTGGTGATGGCTGCCATCGCGGTGGCCGAGCTGGCGCTGCTCGTCCTCCTGGTCCCCGTGCTGGCGCTGGGCCGGATCGTCCTCGGCCGGCACTGGATCGTCGAGGTCAGGTCGGGATGGCGCCCCGTGTGGGAGACGGAGGTCGGCACCTGGCCGCAGACCCGCCGGGCCATCACCTCGTTGGCCAGCGCGCTGGAGCAGGGGATCCACCCCTGGGACGAGCAGCCCGGCCGGGCCCGTCCGGAGCTCGACCCCGCGGCCCGCGCCGGGAGGCACCGGCCGGAGGTCAGACCCGCTCCTCCGACCGACCCACGAACGCCCGGTGCACCTGGTCCACCTCCGGGCCCAGGAAGCGACGCGCCAGGAAGGTGAAGCCCTGCGGGTCGCCGGTGGTGAGCCACTGGTGGACCGGCTGCGCGTCCTCTCCGGCGAGCAGGCCCCCGTCGGTGAGCACGCGGAAGAGGTCGGCCGCCGTGGCTGCCGCCGAGCTGACGAGGGTGACCTCCTCGCCGAGGACGTACTGCAGGGCAGAGGTCAGCAGCGGGTAGTGCGTGCAGCCCAGGATGAGGGTGTCGACGCGCTGCTCCACCAGCGGCGCGAGGTAGCCCTGCGCCGTCTCGATGACCTCGGGCCCGCTCGTCACGCCGGCCTCGACGAGCTCGACGAAGCGCGGGCAGGGCCGGGAGAAGACCTCGACCCCGGGCGGTGCGGCGACGAAGCTGTCGAGGTAGGCGCGCGACTGGTGGGTCGCCTGCGTCGAGATGACCCCGATCCGCCCCGAGCGCGTGACGGCCACGGCCCGGCGGACGGCGGGCCGGATGACCTCGACGACGGGCACGTCATAGCGCTCCCGCGCGTCGGCGAGGACCGCGGCGGAGGCGCTGTTGCAGGCGATGACCAGCGCCTTGACGCCGTGGTCGACGAGGCGGTCGAGGCACTCGAGGGCGAAGCGGCGCACCTCGGCGATCGGCCGTGGCCCGTAGGGGGTGCGGGCCGTGTCGCCGAGGTAGAGGACCGACTCGCGCGGCAGCTGGTCGAGGATCTCGCGGGCCACGGTCAGCCCGCCGAAGCCGGAGTCGAAGACGCCGATCGGGGAGCCGGTCATGCCGCGGGCTTCAGTCCTGCTCGCGGTCGGTCGCGGAGACGAAGGGGTTGCTCATCGCGCCGATCCCCTCGACCTCGACCTCGCAGCGCTGGCCGGCGGTGATCGGCCCGACGCCGGCGGGGGTGCCGGTCAGCAGGACGTCGCCGGGCAGCAGCGTGAAGGCGGCCGAGGCGTGCGCCACGATCTCCGCCACGCCGAAGGCCATGTCGGCGGTCGTCCCGTCCTGGCGGGTCTCGCCGTCGACGCGGCTGGTCACCCGCAGGTCGGAGACGTCCAGGTCGGTCTCGATCCACGGCCCCAGCGGCGTGAAGGTGTCCATCCCCTTGGCACGGGCCCACTGCCCGTCGCCGCGCTGCAGGTCGCGCGCGGTGACGTCGTTGGCGACCGTGTAGCCGAAGATCACGCTCCTGGCGTCCTCGGCCGCGACGTCCTTGGCGACCCGGCCGATGACGACGGCCAGCTCGGCCTCGTAGGAGATCTCCGTGGCGAACGGCGGGATCACCACGGGGTCGTCCGGCCCGCACACCGAGGTGTTGGGGATGAAGAACATCATCGGCTCGGCGGGCAGCTCGTTGCCCATCTCGCGGGCGTGGTCGGCGTAGTTGCGCCCCACCGCCACCACCTTGCTCCTGGGGATGACCGGCGCCAGCAGGCGCACCTCGTCGACGCGGAAGGTCTCGCCGGTGAGCTCGATCCGGGTGTAGAGCGGGTCTCCGGTGATCTCGGCGATCTTCTCCCCCGCCCCGTCCACGAGCCCGAAGCGGGGGTCGTCCCCGGTGGTGAATCGGCACATGCGCATGGGCCCAAGGGTATGCCGTGCGCCCCCTCACGCCGCCAGTCCGTCCTCGTGCGGGTCCAGCGACTCCCACGGAGGGAGGTCGAGCCGCTGCCAGGGCGGGTTGGGGTCGGAGTAGAGCCCGAACCGCCGGCCGCTGTTGCGCCACCGCCCGAGCAGCATGCTCGTCGCCAGGCTGAGGTCGAGCGGCTCGCCCTCCCAGCCGCCGGCCATCGTCCGCGGCGTGACCGTGCGGTCGGCCAGGATCGTGTCCGCGCGCCCGAAGAGCGGGGGCGCGGGCGTCATGACCTCATCCGACGAGGGGTCGACGAACTCGAAGCGCTGCCCGCCGAGCGCCCTGACCACGAGCCTGCCGAGGTGGACCGCGCGGTGGCACGCCCCGCAGAGGAGCACGGCGTTGTCGAGGTCGGTGCGCCCGCCCCTCGACCAGTAGACGACGTGGTGGGCGTGCAGGAACCTGGACCGCCCGCACCCCGGCGTCTGGCAGCACCGGTCGCGCAGGCGCAGGGCCTTGAGCTGCGCCGTGGAGAACCGTCGTCGTCGGCGGCCGAAGGCCAGGACGGCGCCCGTCCCGCCCCGCAGCACGCAGCGGCTGTCCGCCCCGCACAGCACCTCCTCGGCGGTGCCGTCGTCCAGGGCCGGGCCGTCGTCGGCCGAGACGGTGCCGCGGTGCTCCGCGGAGCAGTCCTTCCCGGCCGGGCCCTGCTGGTGGAGGAAGAGGACCTCGGCCGAGGACGCCAGCACCGGCGCCTCCTGCACGCTCAGGCCGATCTCGGCGAGCGCCAGCAGGGCAGGGCCGGCCTGCCCCGGCGGCGGCGCCGTGCGGTCGACCGGCAGGTCGTCCGCCCGCTCACCGGTGCCCTCTCCCGTCGGCGGCTCGGGCTCCTCGTCGTGCTCGGCGGTGCGGATCCGCTCCAGCTCCGAGCGGGTCAGGGCGGCGAGGATCCGGCGCCCGTCCGCCGGGCCGAAACGGCCCCACACCACCAGGTCGCCGCTCTCCTCGTCCCACCGCCACTGCAGCTCCTGCGGCGGCGGATCGGAGGGCAGTGGCGGCTGCCCGGGCTCCGGGTCGGGCTCCGTCCAGCGCCGGTGCTCCTTGCGCTCGGTCCGGTCCACCTTCCGCAGCCCGGCGACGAGCCGCTCGACGTGGGCCGCCGGCGCGTTGAGGGCGATGTCGACCAGCTCCGGCTCGGTCTCGCCGGTCGCCACACGCGTGATCGCGCGCACCTTGGAGTAGGACAGCTCGCCCTTCTCGAACGCCTCCGCCGTCCTCGGCAGCGAGCGCAGCGCCCGGGCCACCCGCACGTGGTCCCGGGCGGTGCGCAGGCTCATCCCTGCCCGCCACGAGAGCCAGTGCGCCAGGCTGCGCATCCCCGGCCCCGCCCAGCCGCCGTGCTCGTCGAACTCACCCAGCAGCCGCACGAACCTGGCCGTCGCCGCCGCGATCTGCGCCGCCAGCTCGGCGATCTGGTCACCCAGCGCGTCCAGCTCGTCGGCGGACGGTCGCTGCCGCGGCCCGTCCTCCCTCTCGTCCTCGTCCACCACGATCCCCTCCTCCCGCGAGGCCGGGCCCCTCCCGACCTCGTGCCGCCCACGCTAGGAGCGCCCACCGACACACCCGCGGAGCTGCCGGGCCGCCTACCCTGGGATCCCGTGGAGGTCCTCGAGGAGCAGGTATGGCGTGGGCGCGCCGCCGCGCACGCCGCCGCCGTCGAGCGCCTCGCCGCCGACCGGCTCGCCCGCCGCGTCGAGGGCCGCCGGCACCCCGTCGACGACTTCCTGTGGGAGTACTACCCCTTCCGCCCCGCCCAGCTCGCCCGCTGGCACCCCGGCGCCGGCACCGCGCTCGCGGGCGCCCGGGAGCGCGCGGGGTGGAGGTTCTACGCGCTGAGGGGCGGCACCGCATACCTCGACACCGAGCGGTTCGCGCAGGAGCGGGGGCGGACCGTCGCGTTCGTGCGCGAGCTGCTGACCGCGACGCTGTCGCGGCCGGGGCGGTTCGGGTGCTTCGGGCTGCACGAGTGGGCGATGGTCTACCGGTCCGGCGAGGACGAGCTGCGGCACCGGGGCTGGCCGCTGCGCCTGAGGCGGGAGGGCACCGACGCCGTCGTCGAGGCCCACACGGTGGCCTGCTCTCACTTCGACGCCTACCGCTTCTTCACGCCGCAGGCTGCTCCGCGGAACACCCTGTCGCCGACGCGCGAGCGCCAGACCGCCCTGGAGCAGCCCGGCTGCCTGCACGCGGGGATGGACGTCTACAAGTGGTGCTTCAAGCTCGCGCCCGCCGTGCCGAGCGACCTCACGCTCGAGGCGTTCGTCCTGGCCCGCGAGATCCGCGAGCTGGACATGCGGGCCGCGCCCTACGACCTGCGCGAGCTCGGCTACGAGCCGGTGCGGATCGAGACGCCGGAGGGCAAGGCGGAGTACGTCGCCGCGCAGCGGGCGTTCGCGGTGCGGTCCAACGCGCTGCGGCGCGAGCTGCTGGACGTGCTCGCCGCCGTGGGGATGCCCTCCTGAGCACCCCTACAGCTGCACGTCGGAGGGATCGGTGCGGTGCAGGCCGGGGACACTGTCGACAGCATGTGTATGTCAGCCCGGGGCCGGGCTCAGACCAGCTGGTACATCCAGCCGTGGCGGTCCTCGGCGCGGCCGTACTGGATGTCGAGCAGCTCCTCGCGCAGCGACATCGTCACCTCGTGGCGGTCCGGCATCGTGACCTCCCCGCCGTTCCAGGCCAGGCGCCCGACGGGCGTGATGACGGCCGCCGTCCCGCAGGCGAAGACCTCGCTGATCTCGCCGCTGGCCACGCCGTCGCGCCACTCGTCGATCGTGAAGCGGCGCTCCTCGACCT
>CAZONQ010000019.1:0-26628 GCA_964581125.1 uncultured Ornithinimicrobium sp. | reverse complement strand
TCGACGTATTGCCCCCTGAGCTGACTCGGTCTGATGAGATGGGTCCAACTTTTCCTCGGCCTGGACGCCGGACCCGACGCACCACAGGAGTGGACGCACATGGCTGACCTGCTGTACACGGCACGTGGGGCCTGGGGATTCGAGTGCGTCCTTGAGGCGGACGAGCGATCGCTCACGGCGACCCGCCCGAACGCCATGGACAACGCAACCCGGACGCTCGCACCTGTGGAACTCGACGGAGACCAGGGCTTCGGCAGGAATGCTGCGCTGGTGACCAGCCTCGTGGGCTACGCGACAGCGGAGCACCTACGCCGCCGGTCTCGTTCGCTGAGGAAGACGAAAAGCTACGAGCGCGAACGAGACCGCTTCCACCGCGACGCCACGTTCATCGCGCCTCTCGTCGCCAAGACCTTCGAAGGAGGTGCCCGGTTCGAGTGGTGCTCGTGCTGCTTCAGGGAAACTGCTCACCATCCGCGCAAGCTCAACGTGACGACGACGGTCTACCTGTGCCAGTCGTGCGGCGCTCCGACGAGCCCCTGCGCGGCACCCCGCTGCCGGCACATGGCCCGACGAGGCAGCTCGACCAGCCCCACGCCGAAGTACTGCGCCGAGCACCGCCACGAGATCCCCGACTTCGGGCGGATGGACGAACGACTGAAGAGCCTCGAGGACGTCGATGACTGGCTGAAGTTCTCCAAGACCAACATCCCTCGCACGACCAAGATGCTGGCCGGGGCTGTGGCGGCAGGTGCCCTCCTGGCACCGATAGCACTCGTGGCCGCGCCGGCAGTCGGAGGTGCGCTCGGTACCGCCCTCTCGGGTGGGACGCTCTACGGGGCAGCCGCCAGCAGCCACGGGTTGGCAGTCCTCGGCGGTGGCACCCTCGCCGCCAACGGGTTGGGGATGGCTGGCGGCACCTGGGTGGTGACGGCTACGGGCGCGGCGCTCGGCAGCGCGGTCGGGGCGACCACCACCTCTGCCTACGTGCGCTCGGACAAGTCTTTCGCCATCGAGAAGCTGCAGGACGGGACAGGACCGGCGGTGATCGTCGCGAGCGGCTTCCTCACCGAGAAGTCGGACGGATGGGGCACGTGGGAGCACATGCTCGAGGCTGCCTTCCCCGACCGACCGATCTTCCGCGTCCGCTGGGGCGCCAAGGAGCTCAAGGCCGTCGGTGTCCTTCTGGGCAGCGGAGGCGCGAAGGCCATGGGAACGACGGCGCTCAAGACCGCCGGCGCCAAGGCGTCGAAGGCTGCGGCCAAGTTGCTCGGACCAGTCGCGACCGTTCTGATCGCCGCCGACGTCGCCGCGAACCCGTGGACCGTCGCCCGGACCCGGGCGGACATGACCGGAGCCGCGCTGGCCGACATCCTCGCGCGGACGGACCAGGGTCCGTTCACCTTGGTCGGACACAGTCTCGGGGCACGGGTCATGGCAGAGGCGGCGGTCACACTCGGCACCCGGAGTGAGCGCGCCATCGTTGACGTCCACCTGATGGGCGCGGCGATGAGCCAGAAGAAGGATTGGCGCCCGCTCGCCGAGGCAGTCCAAGGGACGGTCTTCAACTACTGGTCCGACCAGGACACGGTCCTGAGGAGGCTGTACCGGTTGGCCGAGCTGGGCAGCGTCCCGGTCGGCCTGAAGGGTTTCGATCTCGTGTATCCGAAGATGAAGAACGTCAACCTGTCCCGGAAGGTGAGCAGGCACAGCGGCTACTTCGACCTCACGCCGCTCATCACGAGAGGGTAGGTCGGCCGGTCACGGACCGCGCGAACGCCTGGATCGCGATTGTGACTGCGCTGGTCTGCCCGCCGCCGGGAGTCCACTGTGGACGCGACGAGCACGCCGTCGGGCAGCGAGTGCCTCGCAACGAGTTCCTCCACCAGCCGGTGCGCTTCGTCCACCGCCCTGGCTACGGGTCGCCAGGATTACGATCGCCGGGTAGTTTCCGTCCCCGTCCCGCAGGCTCCACTCCCCGACCTCGCCCGTCGCCCTTCCCCTCGCTCATCCGCGCGCTGCCGAAGGACAGCTCGCCGGCGAGCACCGCCTCCAACAGGCCGCCAGCCACGTCCAGGAGGCGCGGGTCTCGTCGGGTCCCCCGGGCTCCGTCAGTCCTCCGACCTCGACAGACGTCGGAGGAATGGAGAGGCCCTCGTGCCCATGCACATCGTCTCTGACCGCTGCTAATCTCCGCACATGGCGCCGACGCCCCCTGCCTCCTGGTATCCCGACCCGACCGGCGAGCATGAACATCGCTACTGGGACGGCCGCAACTGGACCGAGCATGTCGCCAGCCGTGGACAACAGACGGTGGACCCCGTAAAGGGCGTGCACTACCCCCGCGTCGACCCGGCAGGTCCGGCTCCCGGCTGGTACCCCGACCCGCTCGGCCTGCACGAACGGCGCTATTGGGACGGCCACGCATGGACGGATCACATCGGCACGAGTGCTGACCAGACACCGAGGGACCCTGCCGACCCTCACGAGGGCAACAGCAAGGCCACGAAGAGCGCCATCGATCGACAAGTGCGCCGCGTCGGAAACACCGCCCCTGCGGGTGGCGGAACCCTGTTCAGCGAGCAGGTGCTCGTGGTGAATCAGACGGTGAAGAAATTCGGCTCGGGAATTGGCTACGCCGTCTACGACCAGAAGGGCGTTCAACTGGGAGCGATACAGGAGGTTCGGCGCGATCTCGGAACCAAGATGAGCGACAACTTTCGCGGCCGTAACGAGAAGAGCCGCGCGTACCGGTTCAACGTCGTGGACATGGATGGTCGGGTGCTGCTCGGGATGACACGTCCGGAATTGTGGTTCACCTCACGCTCCACCATGGTGGTCGAGGACTCCATCGGCGTCCCCATCGGCCAGATCACCCAGGAGTCCCACGGCCTGGCAGGCACCGTGGCTGGCGCGACCCAGGCTGGCGTCATAGCCGCCAAGTTCCTCACGCAAAAGACCCTCGGCGGCGCCACGGGGATGGTCGCCGGGACGGCCACCAGCCTGGTCGCACAGCCCATCGCCTCGAAGACACGACGTCGGTTGAAGGTCGGGCACGCCAAGTTCGGACTTGAGGCGAACGGTGAACGCCTCGGGTCGATACTCGCGGCGAGCAACCAGGGCTGGGAGTTCAGCATCTGTGATGCGGGTGGAAGCGAGATCGGCCGGATCACGAAGACGTGGGCCGGGTGGGCCAAGGAGACCTTCACCAAGTCGGACAACTACGTCGTACAGATGCATCGCCCCCTCGCCGATCCACTGCTCCCCCTTGTGATCGCCGCCGCTCTCGCAATCGATATCGCGCTCAAACAAGGGAACCCGACCAGCGGTACCGGGTCCGGTCGGCGCTACCGATGAGTCGAATCCGCGCCGCTGTGGTCAGGCTGCCTGGACGGTTGGTCATTGGCCCGAACCACACATTGCCGGACCGTTGGTAGCCTCCGCCCATGTTCCGTCGCCTGCTGGCTGTCATCGTCGCGATTCCCGTCCTGATCCTGGCGCTGGTCGGCGCCGCCGGCGTCCTCGACTACCAGCCCTCGTGGAACCCCTTCCAGGAGGAGACGACCGACCGCACCGGCCCGTCGGTGCTGGAGTCGCTCACCGAGATCAGCGAGTTCCACGCCGCCAAGGCGCACTACGAGACCGTGGTCGACATCGAGAAGGACACCGCATACCTGCCTGACTGGGTCAGCGGCGAACGGGTCCTCTACGTCGGCAAGGGGGACGTCGACGGGGTGGTGGACTTCAGCGGCCTCGACGACGGCAGCGTCACGGTGTCCGACGACGGCACGATGGTGGCCATCACCCTGCCGGCTCCGACGGTGGGCACGCCCGTGCTCGACCTCGCGACCAATCACGTTCGAGGACCGCTGACCCAGCGGCGTGGGCCGACTCTTACCACTACATAGTGTCGTGACAAAATGGATTCGCGTGCATACCTTCGATGCAGCAGAGAGGAAGCCATGCAGAAGCTGACCGTTCTCGGATCCGGAGTCCTGGGCTCCCAGATCGCGTTCCAGTCCGCCTACCGCGGCAAGGACGTCGTCGTCTACGACATCAACGAGGAGGTCCTGGCCAAGCTCCCTGCCCGCTGGAGCTACCTCGAGCCGCTCTACCTGCGCGACGTGGACGGCGCCACCGACGACAAGCTCCAGGCGGCCGTGGGGCGCATCCGCGCCACCAGCGACCTTGCGGACGCGGTGTCCGACGCCGACATCGTCGTCGAGGCGGTGCCGGAGCTGCTCGAGATCAAGCAGGAGACGTGGGCCAAGGTCGGGCAGCTCGCGCCGGAGAAGACCATCTTCGCCACCAACTCCTCCACCCTGCTGCCCAGCGACATCGCCCCGTCGACCGGTCGGCCCAACAGGTTCCTGGCGCTGCACTTCGGCAACGAGATCTGGCGCCTCAACGTCGCGGAGGTGATGGGCCACGCCGGCACGGACCCCGACGCCTACGAGGCCGTCGCCACCTTCGCCGAGGACATCGGCATGGTGCCGATCCGGGTGCAGAAGGAGCAGCCGGGCTACGTCCTCAACTCCCTGCTCGTCCCGTTCCTCAACGCCGCGGCTGTCCTGTTCGTCCGGGGCGTCGCCGACGTGGAGACCATCGACCTCACCTGGCGCAAGGCGACGGGCGCGCCGATGGGCCCGTTCCAGATCTACGACGTGGTGGGTATGGAGACTCCCTACCACCTGGCCCGGAACAACCCCGACCCGGAGATGCAGCAGTTCGCCGAGGTCATCAAGCGCGACTACATCGATCAGGGCCGGATAGGGGTGGCCTCTGGCAAGGGCTTCTACGACTACTCCTGATCCTCAGGCGGTCCTCAGAGGCTCGTGGGCAGGCACGACGAGAAGGGAACGATGAACGTCCACGTCGCACGCACCCTGACGGCCATGCAGGCGCAGGACATCCGGGGCAACAAGTGCGAGTTCCGCGGAGGGCGATCGCGCGGGCGCGGATCCAGGGCCTCGGGGACGGCTGAGGCGTGCCCTCTCGGAGGCGCCCGGCTGGCGCCGCCGACCTGGTCAGCCCGAGGCGGCCGGCCAGAGGGCGGCCCGCGCGAGTGCGACGGCCCGGTGGTTCTGCGGGTCCGCCCCGTCGTCGAGGACACGCTCCCCCGCCGCGTGCCGCAGGGTGAACCACACCGGCCACACCCAGTGCGACGCGTGCCGGGCCTCGACCCCGAAGGCACCGGTCCGCAGGCCGCAGTCGGTCATGATCCGCGCGACCTCCGCCGCGTCGTCCAGGTCGGGCCGCCCGTTGGCCGCGGTGAGCAGCGCGAAGAGCGCCATCGCGGCCTGCACGTGCTCGTCCCTGTGGTGCAGCAGGCGCGACGCGAGGGCTGCCACATACTCCTCGTCCGTGGTGAGCGACCGCGCGAGCCTGGTGGCCAGGAGGCGTCCCTTGTGCTTGCGCAGCAGCCCGACCTCCTGGCAGGTGGTCCGCAGCTGGGCGACGGGCAGCGTCTGGTCCTCCCTGTTGCCCTTGCCGATCCAGTCCGCCTCGAGCCCCAGGTCGTGGTAGGCGCGCTCGACGTAGGACGGCTTCATCCACCCGGCGGCCGTGAGGGGGATCCCCTCGTCGCCGGCCAGCTCGACGAAGTAGCGGTAGGGCCGCGCCACCGCCGCCAGGTCGTCCGGGCCCAGCTCCGCCTCGTGCTCGGTGCGCGCCCGACGGGACAGCGCGGCGAGGTCGGCGACCACGGACGGGAGCGCGAGGTCGAGCAGCGGCTCCAGCGCCGCCGGCAGCGGCGCCGCCCCACCGGGCTGGCCGGTCGCTGACAGTGCGTCCAGGAGTTCCTGCGTCGTCATGCCGGCCACCGACAGCCGCTGGTTCACCTCCTCAGGGTCGAGCGCCGTGGGGTCCCAGCCCGGTGGCAGCCAGTCGCGCTGGTCCTCGTCCAGACCCGCCAGGGACGGGTCGGCGCGGTAGGCGTCGACCAGCTCGTTGTGCCCCCACGGGCCACCGCAGTCCTCCAGCGGCCCGGCCATCCGGCCGCCCGTGCAGACGGCCCGCGGGGAGTCGGGGTCCAGCGGGGCGACCGACTCCAGCTTGATCGTGTGCGTCCAGTCGTCGCCGAAGTCGTAGGTGTAGAACAGCCGGTCCCCCGGCGTGCGGAGCAGCTGGTCGAGCTGCACCTCCGACTCCATGACGCCCTCCTCCCCCTCGGCGAGGTCCTGCTCGGTGAGGAAGGACGGCCCGCGCCACACCCGCTTCTTCGGTCCGGGCCAGAACTTGTGCAGGTGGTAGTCCTCCCAGCCGAACGCCGCCTGCAGCACCTCGTGCACCTCGTCCAGCATCAGGTCGCCGCGCAGCACCAGGCGGCGCCACACCGGCGGGCGGGTCTCGTCGACGTCGACCCGCACCGTCAGCGCGGGCGTCTCCTCGGGCGGGTCGGCCAGCTCGGGCATCTGCGGGGTATGCCGTGGGGCCGGGTCCAGCAACCCGCCGCCCAGGAGGTTGACCATCAGGCTCTGCTGCTGGTCGCCGGACAGGCTGGCCGCCCAGCGCCGCATCTGCTCGATCGGGTCCTCGTCGCTCACCGGAGGAGCGTAACCGGCACGCGACGCGAACCCGGGTCTACGGCCGGTCGACGTGCAGCTCGCCCGGGAGTGGGGGTCTCCCGGTCCGCGCTACGGGTTTGCGTCCTCCTGGGACGCAGACCCGTAGGTGGTCCCACCGGTGCCGCCCGATCGCGTCCTTCGTCCCCCAGTCCCAGCCCGCCGCTGGGTCGTTGTCCACAGATTGGCCGCGGGCCTGTTCCGGTCGCCTGGGATCGCCTAGTGTCGAGGGCATGACGTCGCAGAGCATCGAGCAGAAGGTCCGGCAGCTGGACAACGACGTGCAGGCGCTCTACGAGCTGATCCACAAGATCAGCACCACGCAGGGGCGGCACACCAACCGGCTCACCGAGATCACCGAGGATCTCGCCACTCTGAAGGCGAGCGTCGCGGCCCATGACGCGCGGTTCGACCGACTCGAGAGCAGGTTCGACCGACTCGAGAGCAAGATCGACCGACTCGAGAGCAAGGTCGACGCCCACGACACGAGGTTCGACGCCCACGACGCCAGGTTCGACGGCCTCGACACCAAGATCGACCGGGTGCTGGAGCTGCTGCAGCGTTGAGCTAGGACCCGAGCGCGCGACCAGTCCTCGTCAGGCCCCGGGCAGCACCTCGGTCACCGCACCCCCGTCGACCTCCCAGCGCCGCGTGAGCCGCACGGTCTCCAGCATCCGTCGGTCGTGCGTCACGAGCAGCAGCGTCCCGTCGAACGACTCGAGCGCCTGCTCCAGCTGCTCGATCGCCGGCAGGTCCAGGTGGTTGGTCGGCTCGTCGAGGACCAGCAGGTTGACGCCGCGCGCCTGCAGCAGGGCGAGCGCCGCCCGGGTCCGCTCCCCCGGCGACAGCGACGACGTGGGCCGGGCGACGTGGTCGCCCACGAGGCCGAACTTCGCCAGCAGCGTGCGCCGGTCGGCATCGCTCCACTCCGGCAGCTCGAGCGCGAAGACCCGCGCCAGCGGCGCGTCCGCCCGGTCGAGCAGGCCGCGCGCCTGGTCCACCTCGCCCACGACCACGCGCGAGCCGGCCGACACGCTCCCCTCGTCCGGGACGACCCGCCCGAGCAGCATCCCGAGCAGGGTGGACTTGCCGGCCCCGTTCGGCCCGGTGATCGCCACCCGGTCGCCCAGGTCCAGCTGCAGGTCGACCGGGCCGAGCGTGAAGCCGCCCCGGCGCACGACCGCGCCGCGCGCCACCGCAACGACGTCGCCCGACCGCGGCGCCCGCGCGATGGAGAACTGCAGCACCCACTCCTTGCGCGGCTCCTCCACGACGTCGAGCCGCTCGAGCATCCGCTCGGTCTGCCGCGCCTTGGCCGCCTGCTTCTCGGAGGTGGCGACGTTGTGGTGCCGGATGAACTTGTCCCTCTCCTGCCGGCGCGCGGTCTTCTTGTTCGCCGCGCGGACGCCCTTGTCCATCCACTCGCGCTGCATCCGCGCGCGCGCCTCGAGCGACCGGCGGCGCGCCGCATACTCCTCGTAGGCCTCCCGCGCGTGCCGGCGCGTGATCGAGCGCTCCTCGAGGTAGGCGTCGTAGCCGCCGCCGTAGGCGACCACCCGCTGCAGGCTCCGGTCGATCTCGACCACCGTGGTGACGGTCGCCGACAGGAACGCCCGGTCGTGGCTCACCAGCACCACCGGCGCGTCCAGGCCGAGCACGAACTCCTCCAGCAGGTCCAGCCCCGCCACGTCGAGGTCGTTGGTCGGCTCGTCGAGCAGATAGCCGTCGTAGCGCGACAGCAGCAGCCCCGCCAGCCCCACCCGCGCGGCCTGCCCGCCGGAGAGGCTGCGGACCTCCCGGTCCAGGTCGACGGCCAGCCCGAGCCGGCCGGCCACCTCCTCGGCCCGCTCGTCGAGGTCCGCTCCCCCGAGCGCGAGCCAGCTCTCCAGCGCGGTGGAGTATGCGGTCGCGCTCGCCTCGTCGTCGGGCCGCTCGGCCAGGAGCACGGCCGCGGCGTCCATCTGCGCCTGCGCTGTGGTCACGCCGGTGCGCCGCCCGAGCGCCTCCCGGATCGTCTCCCCGTCGGCCGCGTCCGGCTCCTGGGTGAGCAGGCCCAGGTGCGCGGTCCTGGGCGAGACGAGCACCTCGCCCGCCTCCGGCGCCCGTCGCCCGGCGAGCACGTGCAGGAGCGTGGACTTGCCCGCGCCGTTGGGTCCCACGAGGCCGACGACGTCGCTGGGCGCCACGACGAGGTCGAGCCCGGAGAAGAGGGTGGTGGCCCCGTGGCCGACGGCCACGTCCCTGGCCTGGATGGTCGCGCTCACGGCGGACAGTCTCGCACCTGGTGGGCATCGCCGTCGGGCCCGGGCCGCCCTCGGCACGCGAGTGTCGGCCACCCTCCTGCGGGCACGCCGGTGCGGAGCGAGTGCCTACTCGACCGGGTCGCCCGCGACGGTGAGCGTCCAGTTCTGGTCGAAGAAGTCCGCCGGGTCGATCACGCCGCGCTCGGAGGCCCAGTCGATGAGCAGCTGACGGATCTCCTTCTGCTCGTCATACACCAGCGGCGCGGTGGTGATGTGCGGGTAGGCCCCGCCACCGGAGCGGCGGTAGTTGTTGACCGCGACGACGAACTCCATGTCGTCGGTCACCGGCGTCCCGTCGGTCAGCCTCAGGTTCTCGACCTTGGAGCCGACCGGCTCGGACAGGTCGACCTCGTAGTCCAGGCCGGACAGCAGGTCCAGGTGGTAGTCCGGGCGCCCGTCGAGGTTGACGTCGGTGGCCGGGTCGAAGGTGTCGCCGGCGGCGACGGTGTGGAAGTACATGCCGTTGCCGTACTCCAGGTAGTCCTTGACCTGGGCACCGGTCATCGTCACCGCGTGCAGGGTGTTGTCGTAGATGTAGAGGCCCGCGATGTCGCGGATGGACACGTCGCCGGCCGGGAAGAGCGCGCTGCGCGAGAAGGGCGCCGCCAGCGACAGGACCGGCAGGTCGGCGTATGCCGTGCCCTCCAGCGCGGCGTCGACCGTCTCGGTCTGCACGTGCTGGATGAAGTCGACGATCGCGGTGTCCTTCCAGTAGGACTCGGCGCCGGAGAGCTCCTCGGTCGCGCTGGCGACGACCTGGTTGACGTAGTCGATCGTCTTGTCGTGCGCCGGCTGCAGCGCCTCGACCACGGCGGGGTGCTCGGCGTAGTCCCTGGTGCGGATCGCCGTGCCCTCGGCCGCCTCGACGTCCCACTGCCCGCGCACCTTCTGCAGGTCGAGGTCGACCCGCGCCACGGAGCCGCCCCAGCGGTAGGCCTGGGTGAGCAGCACCGGCTCGCCGGTGACCTCGTTGGTGATGAACTGCTCCGGCGCGTCCTGGTGGGTGTGGCCGATGACCATGACGTCGATGCCCGGGACCTCGCGGGCGATGTCGTCGGCTGGGTTCTCCTCGGGCAGCCCCGGCACGTCGTAGGACGAGTCGTCGATGCCGGCGTGGCTGAGCACGACGACGACGTCGGCGCCGGCCGCCTTCATCTGGGGGACGTACTCCGCGGCGGTGTCGACCATGTCGCGGAACTCCAGGACACCCTCGACGTGGCCCTTGTCCCACACGGCCGAGCCCGGCGTGGTCAGGCCCAGGATGCCGACGTTGACCGGCTTGTGGCCCTTGACGTTCTTGCGCACCATCGTCCACGGCTGCAGCCACGGCTCACCGGTCGCGGCGTCGACGACGTTGGCGCCGAGCAGCGGCATCGCCAGGTCGTCCTCGTAGGCCTTCAGGTGCTCCAGGCCGTAGTTGAACTCGTGGTTGCCCACGACCTGGGCGTCGTAGCCGATGAGGTCGTACGCCGTCGCCATCGGGTGCTCCTCCCCCGTCTCGACGATCGGCTCGACGGAGGCGTAGTAGTAGCTCAGCGGCGTGCCCTGGATGGCGTCGCCGTTGTCCACGACCAGCAGCTGCTCGTCGCCGACCTCCGCGCGCACGTCCTCGACGATGGAGGCGACCTTGGCCAGGCCGATCGTGTCGCCCGAGCTCTCGGAGTAGGTCGTGTTGCGGAAGTAGTCCCAGTTGAAGATGCGGCCGTGGACGTCGGTCGTGGCCAGCAGGGTGAGGTCCAGGTCGTGGGCGTCGTGGCCCTTGCCCTTGCCCTGCCCGCCCGGTGCGGCAGCAGCCGTGGCGGCGGGGACCAGCGCGATCGCGAGGGCGATCCCGGCGGCGGAGAGGCGAGCGGTCGTCATACACATGTCCTTCGTCGTCGAAGCGGGGAGCCGAGACTCTACCGCCTGGGCTTCCCTCGCGGGTCACCCACTTAGTCGCCGCGGTCAAGCCCAGGTATGGAGAAGGTCAAGACTTGGTCAAGAACCCCCCACGCGGGTGAGGCTCGTGTCACACTCGCGTTCACCGTCGGTGCACACCCCTCCACACTCCCCGCCTGCCGGGCACGCTCCTCGCGACCGACGGCTGGACCGGCGACGACGGGGACCGGCTGATCGAGGAGGATCAGCATGACCACACCACGCCCCCGCCCGCACCGCGCCAGGCGCATGACACGGCTGCTGGCCGTGCCACTCCTGCCGCTCTCCCTGCTCCTCGTGCCCACCACCGGTGCCGCCTCCCCTACCGCCGACGAGGCCGTCGTCACCGAACCGGAGCCGGTGAACCTCGTGCGGCTCGCCGTCGCCGACCAGGAGGCGGCCGACACACTGGAGGCGCAGGGCTACGACCTGGCCCACTACACCAAGCCGATCGCGCAAGGGCTCGAGGTGCACGCCGTGCTCACCGCAGCGGAGCAGTCCGCCCTGGAGGCCCGTGGCGTGCAGGTCCTCGGCGTCCTGGAGGACGCCCGGACGCTGTCGGCGGTCCGCGCCGAGCGGAGCGAGGCCCTCGCCGAGGCGGCGGCCACCGATACCCTCACGCCCCTGCGGACCGAGTGGTTCACCTCGGTGGGCGGCACGACATACCTCAACCTCGAGGTGAAGTCGGACGCCCCGACCTCGACGATCACCGCCAGCTGGGACGGCGGATCCGTGACGCTGCAGCGCTTTACCGACGCCGGGCAGTACATGTACCACCGCGCGAGCGCGCCCATCCCCACCGAGGGCGTCCCGGCGAGCGTCACCTACACCAGCTCCTCCGGCGGAGAGGTCAGCGCGCCCGTGACGCAGTGGCTGGGCACCCCGCGCAAGGACCCGTCGCCGCATTACGCGACCGGCTTCGTCGACCGCTACCTGGACCCGACGGAGGTGACCGAACGGGTCGAGTCGCTGGCCGCGGAGTTCCCGCGGCTGGCCGAGATCATCGACCTGCCCTTCGAGACCAACGGCTACCGGCGGCACGCCCAGGTGACGGTGGGCAGCGCGACCGCGCAGGCCTTCTACGTCACCAGCGGCGCCTGGGGCCACGAGGGCGGCAACGACCTGCGCCTGGTCCTGTCCGCCGCCGGCGCCGACCAGGAGCTGTCGGTCAGCGTGGACGGCGACGTCGTCACCGTCCGGCTGGCGACGGACGGCTCCGGAGCCCCCACGTCCACGGCGCGCGAGGTGGTCGACGCGATCAACACCTCTGCCGGTGGGCTAATGACGGCGGCGCTCTACCGCACCTCCGCCGGTACGGGCGTCGTCACGGCCACCGGTGAGCACGCGCTGACCGACGGTCTCCAGGCGCCCGACTCGGTCTCGCGCGACCCGTTCCAGATGAAGGCGATCCGGATCGGGGAGAAGCGCGACGGCAGCCGGCCGGGCGTCTTCCTCTACTGCCAGGAGCACGCGCGCGAGTGGGTCACCCCGATCAGCTGCGTGGAGACGGCCGAGCGGCTCCTGCGCAACTACCAGCAGGATCCCGCGACCCGCAAGCTGCTCAGGGGGCTGGACATCTTCATCATGCCCACGGTCAACCCCGACGGCGGCCACTACAGCTTCTACGACTACAACATGCAGCGCAAGAACATGACCAACCATTGCGAGGCGGACAACGCCGACCCGGGGCGCCGCAACAGCTGGGGCGTCGACCTCAACCGCAACTTCACCGTCGGCTCGGGCCACGACGGCTACGTCGGCGGGTCGCTGTCGTGCCGCAGCGGCACCTACGCCGGCCCGGCGGAGCTATCGGAGCCGGAGGCGATGAACGAGAAGTGGCTGACCCAGGAGTTCCCGAACATCGCCTACGCGATGAACACGCACAGCTACGGCGGCTACTTCATGTGGGCGCCCGGCTCGTACAAGCAGCCCGGCCGCGAGACGCTGCCGCGTCCCGACTTCGGGACAGAGGAGTACTTCTGGGAGGCTTCCGAGCACATCCTGTCCACGATCCAGGACTGGCGCGGCACGGCGATCTGGCCGGGCCGGACCGGTCCGGTCATCGACGTCCTCTACTCGGCCGCCGGCAACTCCGCCGACGAGCACTGGTACGAGGAGGGCATCTACGCCTGGAACTTCGAGGTCGGCGCCGACCTGTGGGACCCCGAGCGCGGCCGCTGGCAGGCCGTCGGCTTCCAGCCGCCGTTCGAGGAGGGCTACGAGGAGGCGATGGAGTTCAGCAACGGCATGATCGGCATGCTCGAGGTCGCGCTGGAGCGCGACGGTGACACCACGGCTCCGCGGAGCACCCTCACGGTCACGGACACCGAGCCGGGGTCGGCCAGCTTCGTCATCACCACCGACGAGGCGGCCCAGGTCTACTACACGACCGACGGCAGCCGCCCGACCTACGACTCCCCGATGGTGGAGTCGGCCGGGCTGCGCGAGGGACCGGCGGAGATCACCGTGACGAGCAGCACGACGGTGCGCTGGTTCTCGGTCGACATGGCCGGCAACGCCGAGCGCAACTACGACCCCGACGGCAAGGGGCAGAACTTCCGGTCCGAGAAGGTCCGGGTGGGCTGACCTGCCAGCACGGTATGACGCCCCCGTCGCCTCGTGCGACGGGGGCGTCAGCCGTGTGCCGGCGACCTCCCACCGACGGATGAACCGGACGCTCTTCAGCATCCGTCGGTCGTGGGTCACCAGCAGCAGCGTCCCCTCGAACGACTCCAGCGCCTGCTGCAGCTGCTCGATCGGCGGCAGGTCTGGTCCGTGGTCGGCCCGTCGAGGACGAGCTGGTTGACGCCGCGCGCCCGCAGCCCCGGCACCGTTCCTTGCGCGGCTCCTCCACGACGCCGAGCCGCAACGACCCCAGGCCCTGTGACTCGGTCAGGACACGCCTCTGCCCTCCCGGACGTGCGCCGGGAGGGCAGGGGCAGTGTTTCAGCGGTGAGCAGATCAGCCGGGGAGGGTCACTCCCCGCGCGGGTCGCCCACGTAGTCGCCGCGCTCGCGGATGTTCTCGATGACCGAGAGGTCCGCGGTCTCCCACGAGCCGTCGGCGACGGACTTGAGCAGCTCGTAGCCGGTGACGCTCGCGGTCTTGGAGATGTAGCCGGCCGACTTCTGCCCGATCCCGCCGCGCAGCTCGAAGAGCACGGAGGCCGAGCCGAGCAGGCCGTAGGCGTTGCGGGCGATGCCCGGCGTCTCGGTGCTCGGGTAGCGGGTGATGTTGGCGTAGCCGTAGTTGTCGACCGCCTGCAGCATCACCGACGCGGCCCGCTGCGAGGCGGTGATCGTCTCGGCGAACTCGTCGGCGATGCCCAGCTCGGCCGCGGTGTCCTCGGCGTTGGGCCACATGATCGAGCCGGTGATCATCCGGCCGTCCTCGTCGACGTAGGTGCCCTGGTGGTGGTAGTCCACGACCAGCACCGGCTGCCGCTCGTCCCACAGGGTGCGCATGGCGATCGCCTCGGGCACCTCGTTGAGCGTGTCCTCGCCCTCGACGTAGGGGTTGTCGTAGGGCGTCTCGCCGTAGGAGTGGTAGCGGTTGATGTCGTAGCCGCGGCCGTCCAGCCAGAAGTCGCAGCCCACCTCGCAGGTCGGGTCGTAGTTCTGCCGCCACGGCGTCGTGCTGCCACGCTCGTCGGTCACGTCGCCGTCGAAGCCGTCCACGTTGACGCGCGGCACGATCGTGACCGTGAGCGCGTCGCGGATGGAGCGGGTCTCGGGGCTGTTGTTGCCGGCGACCTGGTGGATGAGGTCCATCATCCCGCGGCTCACCATGAACTCGTTGCCGTGCTGGTTGGCGATGATCATCACCGACGTGGGGCCGTCGCCGATGGTCACGACGGGGATGTCGCGGCCGAGGTTGCTCGGCAGCGGCGCGGGCTCCAGCTCGATGGCGCCGCGGTCCTCGAGCTTCTGCAGGTCGGCCCACATCTTCTCGTAGGACGGCACGCCGCTCAGGCTGCTCTCGTCGCCCCACGGTCCGCCCGGCGTGGTCTCGGGCGGGTCCGCCTGCGCGGCGCCCTGCGCTCCGGCGACGACCGCGGTCGCCATGGCCAGCGAGCCGATGGCGGCGGTGATCCGGCGTCGTGTCTTCATGAAGTCACACTCCCAGGGATAGTGCCCGGCGTGGCTTCTTCACCACGCTCGTTTGTGGCCCCTCCAACGCTAGGTCGGGAGAGGTCAAGAGCGGGTATGGAGAAGGTCAAGACTTGGTCAGGCCGGCCGCCGCCGATCTCATCGCCGTCAGTTGCCTGTCCGTACAGGTGCCGGCCCAAGCGGCGATCCGACTTCTCCAACGTGAGGAGCGGAAGATCTCGCTGCTCCTTGCATCGATGCCGTCTCCTGACGAGCCCCTCTGGAAGATCGACGAGTCGCGCCTGGAATCCGGGGACTCGGCTGCCTCTCAGCTGTGGAGGCTACTGAGGAGCGGCAAGGACGGCCTGGGTCCGACGACCACGAGCAAACTCATGGCCCGCAAGCGGCCGTCGAGCATTCCCGTCTACGACTCCGTCGTCGGTCGAGTCGTCGGTCTGACGGACTCTCGAGGCCACTGGGCGACCACCCGTGCCCTGATGAACATGGAGAGCGATGGAGCTCCTCTGCACTCCAGACTCGCGCACACCATCGAGGAGACAGGACTCGATCAAGAGATCGTGACGCCGCTCCGTGCCTTCGATGTCATCGTCTGGTACGCCCACAACCTCTCTTCGGGGACTCGCACCGCGTTGGGCATCGTGGAGAACCGCCTTGTCGACGAGGGCCAACTTTCGGCTCGCTGGACGGACCGTTACCGGGCGCCATAACTGCGGCGACGAGAGACCAGTAGAGTCCAGGCATGACAGGGGTGTGGGGAGAGAGCAACCAACCGCAGGGACCGGTCGACCAGCCCTACGCCACACCACCGAGCGCGCCGGCCAGTTCGCAGCCGCCTCCCATCCCGACCTACGTGCCGCCGCCGCCCGGCAGCTGGGGCGGGATCGACGACCGCCAGCCCTTCGCGCCGGCGCCGCCGCCTGCGCCACCGGCCGGGCCGCAGGTGCGCTACGCGGACTGGGGCGAGCGGGTGGGCGCGACCCTCGTCGACTGGGCGCTCATCTTCGCTCCGTTCTTCCTCGTCTCGGTCGTCGCGCCGGACTCGGACTTCCTCGAGGACCTCGCAGGGCTGGTCTGGCTCGCCGCGGGGGGCTGGGTGGCCTGGCTCAACGGCAGCAAGGGCCAGTCCCCCGGCAAGGCGCTGCTAGGCATCAAGCTCGTCCGCGAGGCCGACGGCTCGACGCTCGGCGGGCCCGTCGGCCTCGCCCGGGCGCTCGTGCTGAGCCTGATGGCGGTCTTCAGCGCGGGACTCGCGTGGATCCTGTCGCTCCTCTGGCCGCTGTGGAACCCCAAGCACCGCGCGCTGCACGACATGATCTTCAGCGCCTCGGTCGTCGCCGGCCAGCCTCGAGCAAGGTTCGGCAAGGCCATCTTCCTGCCCTGACTCCCCACGCGCGGCCGACTTGCGGGGCCCACCCCCGTCGTGCCTAGCATGGCCGCTTTGTGCCTACGGACGACGAGACGGAGTGGACGATGCAGCACGACCCTTACGCCACGCAGACCCCTGAGCAGACCCTGCCGAAGCGCTCCAAGGTGCGCACCTTCTTCGGCTGGCTCCTCATCGTCGTGGCCGCCCTCGCGGTGCTCGGCACGCTGGCCAACCTCGGCAGCGGCAACGCCCAGGGCGCCGGCAACACGGGCGAGCTGGTCGGCATGCTCCTCGGGGCGCTGCTCTTCATCGGCGTCCCGCTCGTCGTCGGGCTGCTGCTCCTGCGCCGCCCGAAGGCCTAGGTTCCGCACCCCGCGTCGCCCGCGCCTTCGCCGCACGAGAGGGTATGGGGTATGACGCAGACGACTGCTTCGCTCACGATCACCGGCGCGCGGGTGTGGGACGGCGCGGCACGCGGCTTCACCGAGCGTGACGTGGCCGTCGTCGACGGCCTCGTGGCCGACCACCCCGCCCCTGACGCCGAGAAGGTCGACGGCTCCGGCTGCTGGCTGGTCCCGGGCCTCGTGGACGCGCACTTCCACGCCTACGCCACCAGCATGGACGGCCTGGAGAACGAGCGCGGGCCGCTGAGCTACACCGCGATCAACGCCACCAGGCGCCTGGCCAACGCGCTGCGGCGCGGCTTCACCACGGTGCGCGACGTGGCGGGCGGCGACATCGGCCTCGCCCGCGCGGTCGGGGCGGACCTCTTCCCGTCGCCGCGCTACCACTTCACCGGGCCGGCCCTGAGCCAGACCGGCGGCCACGGCGACCCGCGCAGCCAGCACGTGGACATCTGCTTCTCGCACGGCCACATGTGCGAGGTGGTCGACGGCGTCGAGCCCCTGCGCGTCGCCGTGCGCGAGCGGCTGCGGACCGGCGCGCACGCCATCAAGATCATGACCTCGGGCGGCGTGTTCTCCCTCGCCGACCCGCTGCCCATCCCGCAGTACTCCGTCGACGAGATCCGGGCGGTCGTCGACGAGGCGACGCGCCGCGGCAGCTACGTCGCGGCGCACGCCTACTCCTCCGAGGCGGTCATGCACTCCATCGAGAACGGCGTGCGCTCGGTCGAGCACGGCAACCTCATCGACGAGGCGACCGCCCGCGCGATGGCGGACCGCGGGGCGTTCCTCGTGCCGACCCTCGCCGCCTACGACGCGATGGACCGGCGTGGCGCCTCCATCGGCCTCAACGAGATCTCCCTCGCCAAGAACAACGAGGTGCTGTCCAGGGGCCAGGAGGCCGTGCAGCTGGCGCACGGCGCGGGCGTGCGCGTCGGCTTCGGCACCGACCTCATGGGCGACCTCGAGGACGAACAGCTCGCCGGGGTGCGGCTGCAGGTGGAAGCCAGCGGGGCCGCCGAGACCCTCCGCTCGATGACCGAGGTCAACGCCGAGCTCATCGGCGACCCTCGTCTCGGACATCTCGGTGCCGGCGCGTACGGCGATGCGGTCCTGCTCACCGGCGACCCTCTCGAGGACCCGTCCGTGCTCTGGGAGCAGGACGCGCGGCGCGTCGTCGTCCAGGGCGGTCGGGTCATCGACTGACCCCGCCTCAGGCGGTGCGCGCGCCCGGACCTCTGCCCGGCGAGGCGTCCAGGAGCGCCAGTGCGCAGAAGCCGGAGATGAGCTTGTCCGCAAGGGACAGCAGCAGGTTGCTCAGCAGCACCGCGACCGGCACGTAGCGGACCGGGTGGCGCAGGACCTCCAGCAGCCGGTCCTCCCCCGCGTGCCCGACCGACCCACCGAGCATGAGCAGGATCGGTGCCGCCACGAGCGTGCACGCGACCGCGGTGACCACCGTCAGGAGGAAGAACCGCGGGACAGAGCGTCCGAGACCGAGGCGGTGCACGCCATACCCCCACAGGAGCCCTCCGACCACGTTGACCGGCAGGAAGGCGACCGAGACGGCACCGTTGACCGCCGTGCCGAGCACGCTCGAGGCGACCGCCACCGCGACGGCGTGCCACGGTCCGAGGACGACCGCGGCGAGCGCCGTGCCCACCATGTCGAGGTGGAGCGACATCTGCAGGGTGTCGACGAGGATGCGGCCGAGCAGGTTGAGGACGACCGCGGCGGCGACCACGGCGAGCGCACGGCGCGGCGACCAGCGGCCCAGGACCTGCTCCGCCGGCTCCTCCGGCACGGTGGGCTCGTCCGGCGGGGCGAGGCGCGCCGCCTCCGCGCGGTCCCTCGCCTCGTGGCAGCGCCTGCGCCAGTGCGCCGCCTCCGGCTCGGTCGCGCCGAGCGCCAGGACGATGTCCGCCACGAGGTCGGCATCGATGCGCCGACGGCCGGGCCGGAACGCGTCGTAGACGGTCGTGCGGCCCGGGCGCGACGCCTCGGCGGGGACGCCGCGGTCCTGCCTGAGCCGGCCGATCCGGCGGACGAGGTCGCTGAACGAGGGGTGCCCGGCCGCCGCCCGCAGCCTGCGCAGCTCCTCCGCGATCGTGTCGAAGTCGTCCACCACCCGCTCCCCGGGTACGGGCCCCTCGCGCTGGTCCTTCTCCACCCTGACCTCCCTGCCGGCCGGACCACGGGTGCCGGTGAGCGCCGCCCCGCGCGCTCCCCGCACCGTCGATGGTCCGGATCCTAGCGCCACCGGCAGGGCGCAGCCCCGAACGAGCCCGAACGGGTCCGGACGGCGGAGCGTGCCGCGGGGCACCTGCGCCGGGCGCAGAATCACCGCAGGACGACAGGAGGATCTTCATGGACACCATCGCTCGCACGACGCAGATCGGGATCAGCGACCTCCCGGTGGGGCTCGGCCAGACCGGCGCCGGGAAGGACCAGCTCGGCATGGCCACCTACTGCGAGGGGCTCACCGACTTCATCCTGCGCTGCCCGACACCCATGACGGTGGCCGTGCAGGGCGACTGGGGCACCGGCAAGACGTCGACGATGTGGCTCGTGGCCGAGCGGCTGAAGAAGTCGGCCGCCACGGTCGTCACCTTCAACACCTGGCAGTACTCGCAGTTCGACCTCGGGGACACCCTGATCTTCCACCTGCTGCAGAAGATCATGGGACAGATCCGGGGTGACAGCGAAAAGAAGACAAAGCTGCTCGAAGGACTCGCGGCGCTCATCAGAGCCGGGAAGTCGGCTGCCGCGGTGGCGAGCCAGGTCGCGGCCGAGAGGTTCGGCGGCGAGATCGCCGGTGCGGCGGTGGGTGCCTTCTCCGGCGAGCTCATGCGGCCCGGCGGGGACCCGAGCCCCGTGGGGCTGATCGAAGAACTGCGCGAGAAGTTCGCGGAGCTCATCCGGCAGAACAACGGCGAGTCGGGTCGGACCGTCATCTTCATCGACGACCTCGACCGCATCCGCCCGGCCAGGGCCGTGGAGATCATGGAGGTCCTGAAGTCGGTGATGGACGTCGAGGGCTGCGTCTACGTCCTGGCGATCGACTTCAGCGTCGTGCTGCAAGGGGTGCAGGAGAAGTACGGCGACAAGTTCGACGCACGCAAGGCGGCCGCCTTCTTCGACAAGATCATCCAGATCCCCTTCCACATGCCGGTCTCGTCCTACGACATCGAGCCGCTGCTGAAGATGCACGGGAGGGACTTCGGTGACGACACCGGGGCGGCGGTCGACCTTCTGCGCTACTCGGTCGGGCGCAACCCGCGGTCGGTGAAGCGCATCCTCAACGCCATCGCGCTCAACGAGTGCATCCAGGAGAAGGTGACGGGCAACGACGGGACGCAAGGGCTCCGGCCGGTGGAGTTCCTCGCCAGCGCAGCGCTGCAGACGGCCTACCCAGGCTTCTACGAGCTGCTCGACCGGGAGGACCCGGACGGGAAGGCAGCGCTCCTCGAGGGCCTGCTTCTGCGGCACGAACCGGACGACGTGGGCGCGTCGGTGTCCTACGGAGTCGCCGAGGAGGACCTTCCTGCGCTGCACGAGTTCCTCGACCGGTATGCCACTGCACTCACGCTCTGGCGGGGCGGCTCTCCCAGAAGCATCGACGGTCAGCGTGTCGAGGACCTGATGCGCATCACCTCGATCACGATGGGACACCGCGCCAGCGCCCGAGAGAGCCGGGCCGCCAGGGTGCTGGACCTGGAGACGCGCATGACCAACCAGGAGGCTCGCGGTCTCGACAGTGCCGTGCTTGAGCGGCTGCACATCCTGGAGCGCGCGGTCCGTGACGCAGTGGGTCCCTTCATGGCCACGGAGGCGAAGAACGGCAGCTTGTGGCGTTGGTACGTCCAGCGGCCGGGGGACGACCGACGTGCGTCGGGCGGACTCTTCTGCGAGGTGCTGCTTCCCTTCGCCGGTCGGCCCACGTTCTATGTCGGCAAGAAGTCGTGGGCCGGCGCGGAAGAGCTGCGAGGCCGGGCCGAGGAGCTCATCAACGATGGGTGGGACGTGGCGGTCAAGGAGGAGAGCAACGCCCTCATCCACGTCCGCAGCGTCCCGCCCGAGGCGGATCTCCAGCGCCTGGTCCCGCTCCTCGTGGCGTCGCACGACGCAGCTCGCGTCCACTCGGCCGGGTCGTCGCGCCAAGCGCAGGACCGCTGACGCCCGACCAGGTCGAGCGCCGCTGGGGTCCCGAGGACATGCCCTCTCGGGGCCCCGGCCTCGGCTCGTGAGGTGCCGGCCTGCCGTCGGCTATGGTGACCCGCACCTGACGGGCACCCCCTCCCTGAACCGCCCGCCGGCACACGCAAAGGAGCATGTGATGCACAGACCACGCACCGCCCTGGCGGCGCTCGCCACGACCCTCGTCCTGGGCATGTCAGCACCCGCCCTCGCGCACACGCCCACCCCCGAGGCACCACCGGCACCGAGCGCGAGCGCCCACGACAACCGGGTCGTCAAGCAGGTGAGCATCGACCGGATGATGAGCCACGTGTCCTACCTCTCCGAGACCATCGGCCCCAGGCCCCACGGGACGCCGGCAGAGGCAGCCACGGTGGACTACCTGGTCGGCCAGCTCGAGTCCTTCGGCTACTCCGGCGTGCAGACCCAGACCTTCCCGGTCGGCAGCAGCACCGGCACCAACGTCATCGCCACCAAGAAGCCGCAGCGCGGACACGACAACGGCCAGATCGTCATCGTGGGCGCGCACCACGACTCCGTGGCCAACGGCCCGGGCGCCAACGACGACGGCACCGGCACCGCCGCCGTCCTCGAGATCGCCAGGATCCTGGCGAACACCCCGACCTCGGCCGAGGTGCGCTTCATCCTCTTCGGCGCCGAGGAGCAGGGCCTGGTCGGCTCCCGGTACTACGCCAGCACCATGCCGGAGGCCGACGTCGAGCGGACCGTGGCAATGTTCCAGCTGGAGATGATGGGCTCCCGCGACGCGGGGCACTTCTCGCTCCTCACCGTCGACGGCGAGAAGAACACCGTCACGGACCTCGTGGCGGCGGCCAGCTCCCGAGTCTCGCCGAACGGCATCCTCACGCACAGCATGGTCGGTCGGAGCGACCACGTGCCCTTCCACGCCCTGGGGATCCCCGCCGCCGTGACCGCCCACACGCCGCTCGAGCAGTGGTACCACACGTCCGAGGACACCATCGACAAGATCTCGACGGAGAAGTTCCTCGACGGCGCGCTCATCGTGGCCGCGGCGGTCTTCCAGGGCGTCCGCAAGGGCACCCCTGCCCTCGTCCGTTCGGCCGTGGCCCCCCTGCCGGTCGACTACGACTACGAAGAGACCCACATGTAGGTCCTCCCCGGAGCAGCCCCGGCGGAGCGGCCCACGCTCCGCCGGGGCCGCCCGCCCCCTCGCCATCAAAGTCAAGGGCGGGTAAGGCTTTGGCAAGGACTTGGTCAAGTCCGTTGTCCCTGCACGAACGCCGGACGTACGGTGTCCGCAAGGCGACGGGCTGACGGCGAGGCGGCCCGCCGATCCGGGTGACCGGGCACCTGCCCTCGCCCTCCCCTCCTGGGGATCGGCCGAAGGGCTCAACGATGTCTCCTCGTCCTCTCACCACGCTCCTCGTGGCGCCGCTCGCGGCGCTCGCGCTCGGGCTCGGCGGTGCAACTGTGCCTGCTGCCGCCGCCGACCCGCCGACGGCACCGAGCACCGTCGACGAGGAGCGGGAGAGGGACGGGCGCGAGCCGGCCCTCGCGCCCGCGGCGGACCCCGAGGCCGCTCCAGAGGAGCGCGTCGAGTCGCCGACCGGGCTGTGGATCGTCCAGCTCGAGGAGCCGCCCGTCGCCCTCTACGACGGCGGGGTGAAGGGGCTCCGGGCCACCAGCGCCCGCGCCACCGGCCAGGACCGGCTCGACGTCCGGGCCCCGGCCAGCCGTGCTTACGGCAAGCACCTCGCGCAGGAGCAGAAGGACGTGCGCACTGCGATGGGCGAGCTGCTCGGCCGCGACGTCAAGACGAAGGACTCCTTCGCCTACGCGCTCAACGGGCTCACGGTCGCGCTGTCCGCGGACGAGGCGGCGGCCGTGGCCGGGCTGCCAGGGATCGAGCACGTCTGGCCCGACCAGGAGTGGGAGCTGGACACCGACGTCAGCATGGACCTCATCGCCGCGCCCGACGTGTGGACCGGCACGACCGGCAGCGGCGTCTCCACCCGCGGCGAGGGCGTCATCGTGGGCATGCTCGACAGCGGGGTCAACCCCGATCACCCGTCCTTCGCCGCGACCGACGGCGAGGGCTACACCCACACCAACCCGTTCGGTGCCGGCGTCTACAAGGGGGTCTGCGCACCCGACGCGCCGCGCCACGAGGACATCTGCAACGACAAGCTCATCGGCGCCTACAGCTTCGTCGGCGGCAGCGCCGTCGACGACAACGGCCACGGCAGCCACACCGGCTCGACGATGGCCGGCAACGTCCACGACGCCGTCTTCACCCAGGGCGCGACGACCTACACCCGCACGGTCTCCGGCGTGGCGCCACGGGCCAACGTCATCTCCTACCGCGTCTGCTCGATCCTCTGCCCGTCCACCGCGTCCGTGGCGGCCGTCGAGCAGGCCATCGCCGACGGCACGGACGTCCTCAACTTCTCGATCTCCGGCCCGGACGACCCCTGGGACAACGCCGTCGACCAGGCGTTCCTCGCCGCCTACGAGGCCGGCATCTTCGTCTCCGCCTCGGCCGGCAACGACGGCCCCGGGCCCGGCACCGTCGCCAAGACCGCCCCGTGGAACGCCGCGGTGGGTGCCACCAACAGCCCGCGGCTCATCGCCCACGCCGTCGAAGTGACGGACGACGGCGCCCCGGCCGAGGTCAAGGACCTTGCCGGCGTCCCGGGCACCGGCCCCGCGATCACCACTCCCCTCGCCGCACCGATCAGGTATGCCGGCTCGGTCCAGCCGGGCAACGAGCGCGCCTGCACCGCGCTGCCCGCAGGCTCCCTCACCGGCGCCATCGCGCTCATCGAGCGCGGCGACTGCAACTTCTCGGT
This sequence comes from uncultured Ornithinimicrobium sp., assembly GCA_964581125.1. Lineage (GTDB taxonomy): Bacteria > Actinomycetota > Actinomycetes > Actinomycetales > Dermatophilaceae > Ornithinicoccus. Next base: position 2,941 of record CAZONQ010000019.1, on the reverse strand, counting down.
CAAGGTGGACAACGCCGACGCCGCCGGCGCCGTGGCCGCCGTGGTGTGGAACCAGTTCGGCGGCCCGCCGATCGTCATGGGCGGCCTGGAGAGCACCGACATCCCCGCGGTCATGCTCAGCAACAACCAGGGCACCGCGCTGCGCGACTACCTGCTCGCCCACCCGGACGCGCAGGCCGCGATCGGCCCGGACACCGTCGAGACCTTCGACGACTCCTGGACGCCGATGGTCACCGACTTCAGCAGCCGCGGGCCGAGCAGCTTCGACCTGCTCGCGCCGACCTTCACCGCGCCCGGCCGCGGCATCCTCGCCGCCACCAAGGCCGACGGCGGGGACAGCTCGACCTACGAGTTCATGCAGGGCACCTCGATGGCGTCGCCGCACGGCGCCGGCGCGGGAGCGCTGCTCCGCGCGCTGCACCCCGACTGGTCCCCCGCGATGATCCGCTCGGCCCTGGCCTCCAGCGCCGACCCGGAGGGCATGCTCAAGGACGACGGCGTGACGCCGGCGGACCCCTTCGACGTCGGCTCCGGCGCGCTCGACGTCGGCGCCGCCAGCCGGGTCGGCCTCGTCATGGACGAGTCGCACGCCGACTTCGTGGCCGCCGACCCCGAGGCGGGCGGCGACCCGAGGACGCTCAACCTGCCGGCGGTCGTCGACGACTCGTGCCTCGACGTCTGCACCTTCGAGCGCACGGTGACGGACGTGACCGGGGCGGAGACCGCATACACGGTCAGCACCCGGGCGCCCGAGGGCGTGACGGTGACGGTGTCGCCCGAGGCGTTCACCGTCCCCGCGGGCGGGAGCCGGACGCTCACGGTGACCGTGGACGTGTCGCAGGCGGCCGGCTCGCGCTGGCACTTCGGCGACGTCCTGCTGAGCACCGACGCGACCCACCCCGGCGGCGCCGACGTCACGGACGTGCACTACCCGGTCGCCGCCTACGCCGCCGCGGCCGAGATCACCGTCGACCCGACCGAGCTCACCAGCAGCCAGGACGTCGCCGAGGTGACCACGCACGAGGTGCTGGTGACCAACGAGGGCGGCGCCCCCGCGACCTGGCAGGTCGACCGGTCCGCGGAGGGCTGCGCCCTGCCGGACTGGGTGACCGTCGACCCGACGGGCGGCGACATCGCGCCCGGCGGCGAGCAGACCCTCACGGTGACCTTCGACTCCACCGGGCTGGTCGACGGCGGCACCTTCGAGGCCGCCCTGTGCCTGGCGACGAACGACCCCGACCAGCCGGTCTTCGAGGTCGCGCTCGCCATGGAGGTCGTCCCGCAGCCCGTCGCCGAGGTCTCCCCCGGCGAGCTCAGCGCCACCCTGGAGCCCTACGACGTCCAGGAGCGGACGATGACGGTCGCCAACACCGGCTGGGGCGTGCTCGACTGGACCTTCGAGGACCCGGACGCCGGTCCGTCGGACGAGCGGATCGACCTGCTCCGCGAGGGCGTGCTGCTGGTGCCCAACTCCTCCAGCGGCCAGCGGGCCGTCATGGCCTTCGACCCCGAGGACGGCAGCCTGATCGACGCCGACTTCATCCCCTACCCGGCCTTCCTGCCGGGCGAGTCGCTCTACACCCCGCTGCACGCGCTGCCGACGCTCGAGGGCGACGGGTTCCTGGTGAGCGACCAGGTCCAGGGCGTCATCAGCGAGTACGACCTCGCCGGCAACTTCGTCGGCGTCTTCTCCCCCACGAGCGGCGTCGAGGACCGGGCGCAGATGGCCAACATCCGCGGCATGGCGTGGTCCCCGGAGGACACGCTGCTGGTGACGGTCGCCACGGCGGACAACGCCGACTCGGTCATCGAGCTGGCCGCCGACGGCTCCTACCTGGGCCACCGGGTGGCGCCGCAGACCGACGACCTCGACGGGCCGTGGTTCGTGCACGTCCGCGAGGACGACATGCTCGTCAGCGCCAGCAGCCGCGCGATCCACAGCTTCTCCCACGACGGGCAGACGGTGAACGAGCGCTTCGTCGACCCGATCTACTGGCCCGAGCAGATCGCCGAGACGCCGGAGGGCACCGTCCTGGTCGCCAACCTCTCCAGCCACTCGGCGACGGGCAGCGTCGCGGGCGTCTACGAGTTCGACGCCGACGGCGACCAGCTCGGCCACTACACGATCCCGCGCAACAGCTCCTTCGGCGGCGTGCACCCGCTGGGCGACGGCAACATGCTCGTCAGCACCAGCACCGGCGTCTGGGAGCTGGGCCGTGACGGGACGGCCGAGCAGGAGTTCTCCGGCGGCCGCGGCCGCTTCATCACCAAGGTGCAGCTGCCGGACGCCATGCCGTGCAGCACGCCGGAGGAGATCCCCTGGCTCGACCTCGCGCCGGGCTCCGGCGCCACCTCCTACGGGCAGAGCACCGAGGTCACGGTGCGCCTCGACAGCACGGGCCTGGAGCCCGGCGACTACGAGGCGCTGCTGTGCATGACGAGCAACGACGCCCAGACCCCGCTCGTGCGGGTGCCGGTGTCGATGACCGTGGCGCTGCCGGGCTGCGACCGGACGGTGACCGGGACCTTCTCCGGGCGGCTGGCCGTGACGTCGGGCACGACGTGCCTGGCCGAGGGCTCGACGGTCGACGGTCCGGTGGCCGTCTCCGGCGACGGCCGCCTCTACGGCGACGGCGCGACCGTCAACGGTCCGGTCATGTCGAGCGGCGGCGGGGGCGTGATGCTCGTCGGCTCGACGGTCGACGGCGCGCTGAAGGTGTCCGGGGCGACGACCGCGGTGGTGCTCGACGGCAACAGCGTCGCCGGCGCGACCTCGGTCGACCGCAACCGCACCGGGCTGCGCCCGGTCGTCGTGAGCGGCAACACCGTCGAGGGCCGGCTCGGGTGCTCGGGCAACGAGCCGCCGCCCACCGACCTCGGCCAGCCCAACACGGCGACCGGCAAGCAGGGCCAGTGCGCCGACCTGTGACCGCCCCTTCCA
>CAZONQ010000018.1:25112-27578 GCA_964581125.1 uncultured Ornithinimicrobium sp. | reverse complement strand
CGCGCCCTCGCGTCCGCGGGGGCGCGGCGGGGGCGCGGCGGGTCCGCGCGGGGGGCCGCGCCGGCGCCGTCGCGGGCCGGTCTGTCGGCGCCGCGACGTACCGTGGACGGGACATGACCGAGGACCCGGCGGGCGCCCCCGCCTTCGACCCGCTCGCCGCGCTGGCGCACCTGTCCAGGGGCCCGCGCGCCGGGCGGCTGGTGCACACCCGCACGGTGCCGGCGCGGGAGGGCCGCACCGTGCCGTGGCCGGACTGGGTGGCGCCCGAGGTCACCGCCGCGCTGCACGGCGAGGGCATCACCGAGCTGTGGGAGCACCAGGCGCACGTCGCGGAGCTGGCGCGCTCCGGCCGGCACGTCGTCGTCGCCACGGGCACCGCCTCCGGCAAGTCGCTGGGCTTCCTGCTGCCCGTGCTCACCGCCGTCTGCGAGGGGGTCGCGGCCGCCAGCGGCCGCGGCGCGACCGCGCTCTACCTGAGCCCCACCAAGGCGCTGGGCGCGGACCAGGCGGCGCGACTGCATACCCTCGCGGTGCCGGGGGTGCGCGCGGCGACGCTCGACGGGGACACGCCGACCGAGGAGCGGCGGTGGGTCCGCGACCACGCGCACTACGTGCTGACCAACCCCGACCTGCTGCACCACACGCTGCTGCCCGGCCACGAGCGGTGGCGGACCTTCCTGCGGTCGCTGCGCTACGTCGTCGTGGACGAGTGCCACGTCTACCGCGGGGTCTTCGGGGCGCACGTGTCGACCGTGCTGCGGCGGCTGCTGCGGGTGGCCGCGAGATACGGCGCGCACCCCACCGTCGTGCTCGCCTCCGCGACCGTGGCCGAGCCGGAGGTGCTCGCGCGCACGCTGCTGGGGCAGGAGGTGACCGCCGTCACCGAGGACGCCTCGCCGCGGCGCGAGACCGTCGTCGCGCTGTGGCAGCCGCCGGAGCAGGACGACGGCACCCGGCGCGGCACCGTCGCCGAGACGGCCTCGGTGCTGGCCGACCTCGTCGGCACCGGGGTGCAGACCGTGGCCTTCGCCCGGTCCCGTCAGGGCGTCGAGGTGGTGGCCGCGCGCACCCGCGACGAGCTCGACGCGCGCGGGGCCGGCGTGCCGGGGCAGGTCGCGGCCTACCGCGGCGGCTACCTGCCCGAGGAGCGGCGGGCCCTCGAGGGCTCGCTGCGGCGGCGGGAGATCCTCGGGCTGGCGGCGACGACCGCGCTCGAGCTGGGCATCGACGTCGCCGGGCTGGACGCCGTCGTCATGGCCGGCTGGCCGGGGACGCGCGCGTCCTTCTGGCAGCAGGCCGGGCGGGCCGGGCGGCGGGGCGCGCCCTCGCTGGCGGTCCTCGTCGCGGCCGACGACCCGCTCGACGCCTACCTGCTCGCCCACCCCGAGCTGATCTTCGACGCGCCGCTGGAGGCGTGCGTCCTCGACCCGGAGAACCCCTACGTCCTGGCGCCGCACCTCGCGGCGGCCGCCGCCGAGCTGCCGCTGACCCGGGACGACGAGCGGTGGTTCGGCCCCGGCGTGGCGGCGCTGGCCGAGCAGCTGGTCGCCGGCGGCGTGCTGCGGCGGCGACCCACCGGCTGGTTCTGGACCCGTCCCGACCGGCCGTCCGACCACCTGCAGCTGCGCGACGCCGGCCAGCAGGTGCAGATCGTCGAGAGCGCCAGCGGGCGGATCCTCGGGACCGTCGACGAGGAGCGCGCGCTGACCACGGTCCACGCCGGCGCCGTCTACGTCCACCAGGGCCGGGCGCACGTCGTGACCGACCTCGACCTCGAGTCGTCGGTCGCGATGGTGGTGGCGGGCGACCCGGGGTGGACGACGCGGGCCCGGACGGAGAGCTCCTTCGAGGTCCGCTCGGTCGACGACGAGCAGGTCTGGGGCGCGGCCCGCCTGTGCACCGGCCGGGTCGAGGTGACCTCGCGGGTCACGGCGTTCCAGCGGGTGCTGCCCGACGGCACCGTCGTCGGCACCCACGCGCTCGAGCTGCCCGAGCGGTCGCTCGTGACGCAGGCGGTGTGGTGGACGCTGCCCGAGGACGAGCTGGCCCTGGCCGGGCTCGCGGAGGACGAGGTGGCCGGCGCGCTGCACGCCGCCGAGCACGCGACGATCGGGATGCTCCCCCTGCTGGCCACCTGCGACCGGTGGGACGTCGGCGGCGTGTCGACGCCGCTGCACCCGGGCACCGGGCTGCCGACGGTCATGGTCTACGACGGCCACCCCGGCGGCGCCGGCTTCGCCCGGCGCGGGTTCCGCGAGGCGGCCACCTGGCTCGCGGCCACGCGCGACCTCGTCGAGGGGTGCGCCTGCCGGGCCGGCTGCCCCGGCTGCGTGCAGTCACCCAAGTGCGGCAGCGGCAACGAGCCGCTGCACCGCGCCGGCGCGGTCGCGGTGCTCTCCCACCTGCTCTCGGAGCGGTCCGTGCGCGTGCCCTCGACCGGCTGACCCCCACCCCCACCCGACCGGG
>CAZONQ010000018.1:0-25012 GCA_964581125.1 uncultured Ornithinimicrobium sp. | reverse complement strand
ACCGTCTCGAGCCCGACCGGTAGCCGCCCGCCCCCGTTCTCGCGTCCCGTCGGCCAACCCCCGGTCGTCGCTCACCGCGGTCCGGCTCGGTCGACCGGCGCGTCACCCGCGCGTCAGCCCCGCGGACGGGCCATCGCGCACACCCAGCCCTCGGGCATGGTGCCGCCCTCGATGAACGCGTGCAGCTCCTCCTTGGCCGCCCCGTCGAGCCGGGCGTCGCCCTCCGGGTAGATGATCGGCTCCTCCTTGGCGTTGTGCCTCTCGAGCTGGCCGAGGAGCTCGCGGCAGCGCTCGGTCACGGCGCCACCCTGCCGCTCCACCTCGCCCTCCAGCTCGTCGAGGGTCCGCCAGATCTCCCCGTGCTCGCGGAGCATGACGAGCACGGGCGCCATCACGCCGGCCGCGCGCAGCGGCGGGAAGAGGAACTCCTCCTCGAGGTAGATGTGCCGGCGCAGCGCCGAGGCTGCGCGCGCGAGCTCATCCGGCCGTGGGGCGCCGGCCTCCTCGCCGGCCGCGAACGCCTCCAGCCCGGCGTCGATCTCGTGGTGCTCCCGCTCCAGCGCGGCGGTGAGGGTGGTGTCGTCGACCATGGCTGCCAGACCTTCCTTTTCTACGACGTCCGTCATGGATAACCCGAGGCTACGCCTGCTCCCCCACCCGGCGCCCGCTCCCTCAGCTGTCGTCGGGCACGCCTCCCGCGGCCGCGCGGGCCGTGGCGGTCCAGGACGTGCCCGGCACGCTCCTGCGCACCTCGACCTCGGCGCGGGGCAGCCCCTCGGCCGTCACCTCGACGGTGCAGGCCGCCAGGACCGCGTCGTGGCCGGCCACGACCCTCCCGGCCGCGGCGCAGGCCCCGGCGGGGTCGAATCCCTCCAGCGACCGGCCCGCGGCGGCGAGCGCCGCGAGGTCCGCCGCGGTCCGTGCACGCTGGCCGGCGAGAGCGACGGCGGCGACGAGGAGCCCGGCCACGAGCAGCGCGGCGAGGACACCGACGAGGCCGACGGCCAGGACGGTGCCCGAGCCGCGCTCCGCGGCCCTGCGGAGCTCGCGGCCGACGGGCCTCACGGTCGGGCCCCCGGCTCCCACAGGGCGACGGCGCTGGCGCGGGCGCCCGGCAGCGCCGGGAGCAACCGCACCCGCCCCGGGGCCGACACCTGGACGGACACCGTCTCGTCCCCGAGGTCGACCGTGACGTCCGCCCCGTCCGGGGCACGCGACGACACGACCTCGCGGACGACGGACACCGGCTCACCGCGGGACGCGGCGCGCGCACCGGCGCGCGCCGCGTCCTCGCACCTGACGAGGTCGACCCCGAGGGTCATGGCCGTGAGGCAGAGCGCGAGCACCAGCACGACGGCCGGGAGAGCGACCGCCAGCTCTGCGGTGGTCATCCCCCCGTCGTCGGACGGACGCCCGCGCCACCTCACAGCGACACCGACAGGGCGGTGGTGATCACCGTCGTGACGAGACCCTCGACGGCTCCCGACTTGATGACCAGCAGCAGCAGCGCGGCGAACGCGCAGGCGGCGATGGTGCCCACGGCGTACTCCGCCGTGCTCATGCCCGCCTCCCGGCCCTGCCGCAGCTGGGCCAGGCCGTGGTCGAGACGCTGCCGGATCGTGCTCTTCCTCATGGTTCCCCTCCTGATGGGTCGTGGCCGCGGACCTCGGTGCCCGCGCCCTGGACCCCCGAGGCTGCCCCGCCGGCACCGACCGCGCCAGGGAGTCCCCGCAACCTGTGGACAACCCCGACCGCGTCGGCCGGGTGTGGACCGCGCTCACCACACCAGGTCGCGCGTCAGCGCCAGGACCACCGGGACGACGGTCGTGAGCACGAACGCCGGCAGGTAGCACAGGCCCAGCGGCAGCACGAGCCGCACGCCCAGGCGCGCGGAGGCCACCTCGACGTCTCGGACGGCGTCCCGGCGCAGGTCGCCGGCGGCACGGGTCAGCGCCTCACCGGGCGGCACCCCCGCCACCTCCGCGAGGCGGAGGCTGCGTCGAGCCGCGTCCCAGTGCTCGCCGGCGTCCGCCCAGGCCTCCTCGGAGGGGAGGCCCTCCCGGAGCAGGACGGCCACCCGGGCCAGCTCCTCCCCCCTCGCACCCGGGACCCCCTGGGCGACGCAGGCGCCCGCGGCGGCGCGCGCGCCTCCGCCGACGAGCGCGAGCGCCACGAGCTGCAGGGCCTCCGGGACCATCCCCCTGGCGTCCGTCGTCGGGCCTCCGCCTCGACGCCCCGGGCCGCCCCCGCGGGGCCACCACACGAACGGCGTCCAGGTCGGCCCCTTGGGGGACGGCCAGGTCAGGACGGCGCCGGCCGTCAGTCCGGCGACCAGCACGACCAGCAGCACCTGTGTCGTGCCCACGGTCACGTCACGTCCTTGAGCACCCCGCGGACCATCCGCCGGACGACGGCGTGGCCCAGCCCGAGGAGCACGAGCCCCAGCCCGGCGGAGAGAGCGCCCAGCGGGGCTCCGTAGAGGGCGGCTGGGCCGATGCCGAGCAGCGCGGCCAGACCCACGCCCGCCACGGGCAGCAGCCCGAGGACCGAGGCGGTGGCGCGGGCACCGGCCGTCGCCACCTCGACGGCCCGCTCGAGCCGGTGCCTCTCGCGGGCCTCGTGCGCGCTGGAGCGGACCGCGGCGGCCAGCGGTGCCCCGGTGGCCGCCGCCACCGCCCAGGCCCGGGCGACCGAGGCCGCCGTGCGGCTGCGCGTCCGGCGGGCGAGGCGCGCCCATGCCGGGGCCAGCGGCTGCCCGTCCGCCGCTGCGCGCGCCAGCTCGGACCACGGGTCCCGGCCGGCCGCGGGGCGGGCGGACTCGAGCGCGACACGCAGCGCGTGCCCGGTCGACAGCCCCGCGTCGAGGGCCGCCGCCAGCCCGTCGAGGAGCTGCACGTGCTCGGCCGTCCCGGTGCGCGAACCCCTCGCGGCCATCCACGACCGCAACCTGCGCCGACCGCCCCCTGCGCGACGACGTCGCCCGCGCCGCTGCCCCTCGCTCGGACGGGAGGGGCCCGGCACCGACCGCGACGGCCAGGCGAGGACCGCCAGCGCCGCCAGCACGGCGGCCAGGACGAGCACGGCGGTCACGGCGTCCCGCCCCGCCCCGCGATCACGGCGCTCCCCCGCGGAGCCGCTGCTCCAGCGCCGCCCAGGCGCGGCCCTCCTCCCAGGCGCCGGGCCCGCCCGAGAGCGCGGGTCGGGTGCGCAGACCGTCCGGCCCGCGCTCGAGCACGGCCACCTCCTGCAGCGTCCGGGCACCGTCCCCACGTCGCGCCATGTGCAGCACGACCTGGATCGCGCTGGCCAGCTGGGCGTGGACCGCGGCAGGAGTCATGCCCGCCAGGGCACCGAGCGCCTCCATGCGGCTCACGACGTCCGGGGCGGCGTTGGCGTGGACGGTCCCGCACCCGCCCTCGTGACCGGTGTTGAGGGCGGCGAGGAGCTCGCGGACCTCCGCGCCCCGGACCTCGCCGACGACCACGCGGTCCGGCCGCATCCGCAGGCACTGCCGCACCAGGGTGGTCAGCGTGACCTCGCCCCTGCCCTCGACGTTGTTGCTCCTGCCCTGCAGGTGCACGACGTGGGGGTGTCCGACCTGCAGCTCGCGGACGTCCTCGACCACCGCGACGCGCTCGTCGTGCGGCACGGCGGCCAGCATCGCGGCCAGCACCGTCGTCTTGCCGGACCCGGTCCCGCCCGTCACGACGAAGGAGCAGCGGGAGCGCACGACGGCCTCGAGCACCTCGGCACCGCGCGCGTCCAGCCCGCCCCACCGCCGCAGGTCGGCGAGCGTCGGCCCGGTCCGGCGGGGGACCCGGAGGCTCACGTGCGGACCGCCCGCGACGAGAGGCGGGAGGACCGCGTGCAGCCGGATCCCGCCGGGCAGGAGACCGTCGACCCACGGGCTGCTGTCGTCCAGACGCTGGCCGGCCAGACCTGCCAGCCGGACGGCGAGGCGACGCACGCTGCGCTCGTCGGTCAGGGTGGTGGCGGCCGGCTCCACGCCCCGGCCCCGGTCGACCCACACACCGCTGGCGCCGTTGACGAGGACGTCCGTGACCCGTGGGTCCGCGACATGGGCCGCCAGCGGCCCGAGCGCGGTCGCCACCTCCGGGCTGACGCCGGTCACGCCGCCCTGCTCCGCCGCTCGAGGACCTCCGCCAGCAGCGTCGCCGCCGCGTCCCTCAGCGGCCCCGCGACGGTCCCCGGGGGCTCCTGCTCGGAGAGCGCCCGCGCCACGGCCGGGTCGTGGCCGAGACGGACCAGCAGCGGCAGGCCGAGGAGGGCCGCCACCTCCGACGGGTCGAGCCCGCAGCCCGGCTCGGGGCGGGCCACGACCCCGAGCGCGCCCGGGAGGCGGGACAGGGAGCGTGCCGCCAGCGCCGCGCACACCTGGGTCGGGCCGGTGCCGACGAGGAGGACCACGTGGTCGCACAGGTCCCACCACAGCGGCGCCGCCGGGTGGTCCGCCCGGGGCAGGTCGAGCACGGTGGTCCCCTGGCCCCGCGCCAGCCTGGCCACGGTCTCCAGGGCGGCCGGCCCGAGCGGCCGCGCGGCCCCGCCGACGGACGGCCGGCCGTGGCTGAGCACCCGCAGCCCCTCCTGCACCGGCAGGTCGTCGGCGCGCAGCGCGAGGACCGCGCGGTCGGTCGCTGGCCAGCGCTCCCCCGGCTCGTGGGCGACCCCGAGGAGCTGGTCGAGGCCGCCGCCGCACGGGGTGAGGTCGACGAGCAGGGTCTGGGTGCCGGTGTCGGCGGCGAGCCGGGCGACGGCGCAGGCCAGGCTGCTCGCACCGAGCCCGCCGGAGGCGCCGAGCACGCCCAGCACCGCGCCGGTGGACGCCCCGCTGGCCGGTGGGGCGCCGTCGGCCGTGATGATCTCGTTGTCCATACGTCCACCGTCGGCGCCGGGGACGCGCGGCGACAGGCCCGGACACGGGTCTGTGGACGGAGCGCGGTCGGCGCGCGGGCGTGTGGACGACCGTGGCCGCAGGAGAAAAGGGAGCAGAATTGGGGACGGCCCCGGCGGGGGGGAAGCCGGGGCCGTCGGTGCTCAAGACCAGGGGGGGATGGTCCCGAACACCCGCGCTACGACTCTTGCGAGGAGCGCTGTACTCACCAGTATGCCCCTCCCGGCCCCGTCAATGCAAGCCGCGTGCGCACCGTGTCCCGACCGCGCGACCGAGAGGAACCGCGGCGCCCTGCGGCACCACGTCCGAGCACCGGGGACGGGCCGTGTCAGCGCTGGTCAGCGGGCGGCGACAGGCGACCTGCCAGGACCGCGTCGGCCACGCGGGTGCCCTCGGCCGCGGCGCGGGTGACGGCCTCCGCGCAGTGCAGCAGCCACAGCCGCACGCCGTCCGTGCTGCCCGTCGCGTAGGCACCGACCGCCCCGCGGTAGTCCGCTCCGGCCCGGTCGGCGTGCCCGACCTCCGGCACGGCCACGCCCGTGGGGTCCAGCCCGCCGACGCGCAGGACGGCCCGCTCCAGGGCGCGGGCGACGACGCCGTTGCCCAGCACGAACGGCCGCGCGGTGACGATCTCGGCGTGGGCCACGGCCGCGACCAGCAGCACCGGCGCGGTCCCCGACGGGACGCCTGCGAGCAGCTCGTGCACCAGCGCCAGCCGGTGCGCCACCTCCGAGGGCCCCGGCGCGGGACCCAGCTCGGTCCACTCGCGCGGCTCCTCCCCCGCCAGCCGGGGGCGACCCACCTGGCCCATCGGCAGCAGCTCCCCGGCCGCCGCGGCGTGCAGGGAGGCCAGCACCTGGGCCGGCGAGCGCAGCTGCGGCGCACCGACGTGCTCGGTCGCCGCGGTGGCGCGGACCACGCCGGCGAGCACACGCCATACCGGGTCCTCCGCCCGCTCGTCGAAGGTGCGGGCGCCGCGCACGAGGTCCCTGACGAGGTCCGCGCTGCGCTGCGAGCCCGCCGGCTCGGCCCCCTCCAGGAGCGCGCTGGCGGCGGCTCCTCGCACCCGGGACTCGGCCGCGGCCTCGGGGATCCGGCGCCGCAGCGCCTGGTGCCAGCGCAGCTGGGTGCAGGCCTCGCGCGCCGCGTCGACCCCGTCGGCGACGCCGGGCAGCCGGGCGAGGTCGTCCAGGGCGGCGAACGCGGGTGTGGTCACGCGAGCCACTGTAGAGAGCGGGGCCGGCCCTCGTTACCCGCGGGTCTTTAACAAACCGTGACCAGAAAAGCCTGGAACCGCCTGGCGCCGGCTGGCACCATGGTAGGCATCGACGCAGGAGGCCCCCTTCGGGCGAGGCTCCGCCGGCTGTCACGGGACCGGAAGCACGTCGACGGTGTCCGCCCGGCGCGTACAGGGGCTGCCGGGCGGGCACCGACATGTGCATCCCGCACCGCCGTCCGACGACCCGTCGGACCTGCGTCCGGCAGGCCGTCGCGCTAGCATCCCAGCCATGGCAACCCCCGTTGACCCAGGCAAGCAGCCCCTCGTGGGCCTGACCGGAGAACGCTCCATCGGCCAGCTCGTCAGCGACGTGTCGACGGACATCTCCCAGATCATGCGCGGCGAGCTCGAGCTCGCCAAGGCCGAGATCAAGCAGGACGTCACGCACGCGGGCAAGGGCGCGGGCATGTTCGTCGGTGCCGGCGTCGTGGCCCTCTACGGCCTGGGGCTGCTCTTCCTCGGCCTCGCGGGCGTCATCGCGATCTGGCTGAGCTGGTGGGCCGGTCTGCTCATCGTGGCCGGCGTGCTCTTCCTCGTCGCCGCGGTCCTGGCGCTCATCGGCAAGAAGCAGGTCTCGCAGGTCAAGGGCAAGCCCGAGCGGGCCATCGACCAGGCGCAGCAGACGGTCGCGACGCTCAAGCAGGCGCCCGCGCAGCTCAAGGGCAGCGCCTCGCCGGCGGCCCCGGCCCTGCCGGAGCCCGCGGCCCGCTCCTGAGGACGCAGGACGTGCCGGCGGGGCCTCCCCGACCGTCTCAGAGCGGCAGGTCGCGCACGTCCGAGCGGTCCCACTCCAGGGCGATCCCGGCCAGGTCGAGGATCCGGTCGAGCAGCCCGGCGGTGAAGCCCCAGACCAGCAGCCCGTCAACGTCCCACGCGGGGCCGCGGAAGCCGCTGGGGTGGCGCACCACGAACCGGTGCTCGGGCTGCACGAGCCAGTCCACCGACGGCTGCACCACCCGGGCCACCTCGGCCGGCTCCTTGGCCCACAGCGAGCCCGGCCGGGGCTCGCGCCACCAGCCGAGCACCGGCGTCACGTCATAGCCGCTGACCGGGATGTGCAGCGTCGGCAGGTCACCCAGCACCTCCACGGTGCCCGGGTCGAGGTCGACCTCCTCCCACGCCTCGCGCAGAGCGGTCGCGGCGGGGTGAGGGTCGCCGGCCTCCGTGCCCCCGCCCGGGAAGGCCGGCTGGCCGGCGTGCGAGCGCATCGTGCTCGCGCGCTCCGTGATCACCACCGTGGTGTCCTCCGGGTCGACCGTGCCCGGCGCGAAGAGCACGAGCACGGCGGAGTGCCGCCGACCCCCCTCCGGCGGCGGCAGGAAGCGGCTGAAGCGCTCGCCGCCCACGGTCGGCACGGTCTCGGACAGGCCCGCCAGCCACGGTGGGACCGGGTGCGCGGTCACGCCCGCGGGCCGTAGCGCAGGAGCTTCTGCGCCTTGACCGGGTCGGTCTCGCCGGTGCCGTAGGAGGGGCACAGCCGGGCGACCGGGCAGGCGCCGCACGCGGGCGTGCGGGCGTGGCAGGTGCGCCGGCCGTGGAAGATGAGCACGTGGGACAGCTGGGTCCACTCCTTGCGGGGGAAGAGCGCGCCGACGGCGTGCTCGACCTTGACCGGGTCCTCCTCGGCCGTCCAGCCGAAGCGCCGCACCAGCCGCCCGAAGTGGGTGTCGACCGTGATGCCGGGCACGCCGAAGGCGTTGCCGAGCACGACGTTGGCGGTCTTGCGCCCCACGCCGGGCAGCGTCACGAGGTCCTCGAGCCGGCCCGGCACCTGGCCGTCGAACCGCTCGACCAGCGCCGCGCCCAGCCTGAGCAGGCTGTCGGTCTTGGCCCGGAAGAAGCCGGTCGGCTGGATGATCGTCTCGACGTCGGTGCGGTCCGCGGCGGCCAGCGCGCGGGCGTCGGGGTAGCGGGCGAAGAGGGCCGGCGTCACGCCGTTGACCCGCACGTCCGTGGTCTGCGCGGACAGGACGGTGGCGACGAGCAGCTGGTAGGCGTCGGTGAAGTCGAGCTCGGCCCGCGCGTCGGGGTAGCGCTCGGCGAGCAGCCGGTAGATCCTCCTGGCCCGTCGGGTCAGGGCCAGGGGCGTCTCCCCCGTCGGCGTGCCCGGCGCCCCGGCGCCGGCCGCCTCCACCTCGTCGTCCACGTCGCTGCTGGTCACCCGACCAGACTAGACGTGACGGACGACACACCCCGTCCAGCCCTTCGACACCCGGTAGTGGCACTATGGCCTCGTGGACCGCCAAGTCGTGATGAAGGCCCCGCTGTTCTCCGCGCTGGACGAGGAGTCGGCGGAGCGGCTGCTGGACTCCATGACCCTGCACCGGCTCGCCCGCGGCGAGACCGTCTTCCAGGAGGGCGACCCCGGGGACTCGCTCTACGTGATCATCTCCGGCAAGGTCAAGCTCGCCCGCACCTCGGTGGACGGCCGCGAGAGCCTGCTCGCCGTGCTCGGTCCCGGCGAGATGTTCGGCGAGCTCAGCCTCTTCGACCCCGGCCCCCGGCTGAGCACCGGCAACGTCGTCTCCAGCACCGAGCTCGTCTCGCTGGGCAACGACGCGCTGCGGCTCTTCCTCGCCGACCACCCCGAGGTCGCGATGCAGATGCTGGCCGGCCTGGCGCACCGGCTCCGGCGCACCAACGAGGGCCTGTCGGACCTCGTCTTCACCGACGTGCCCGGCCGCGTCGCCAAGGCCCTGCTCGACCTCTCCGACCGCTTCGGGCGGCGCACCGAGGACGGCCTGCACGTCGCGCACGAGCTCACGCAGGAGGAGCTGGCCCAGCTCGTCGGCGCCAGCCGCGAGACCGTCAACAAGGCGCTCGCGGACTTCGCCCACCGCGGCTGGGTGACGCTCGGCGCCAAGTCGGTCACGCTCCTGGACCTCGAGCGCCTGCACCGCCGCGCCCGCTGAGCCGGCTCAGCCCCTCGCCGAGGTAGTCCAGCTGCGCCAGCGCGCTGAGCCGCGCGGCCGGCCACACCGCCCGCGGCACGTCGGCGTAGACGGTCTCCACCACCCGGTCGGCCAGGTCGCGCCCGTCGTCCGGGGCCCCGCGCAGCGCGAGCACCGCCGCCCGCACCTGGTCCAGCCTCTCGCGCCGGTGGTCCAGGTAGTGCTCGACCGTCCCCGCGGCGTCCGGCACGACCGGGCCGTGCCCGGGGGCGATGCTGGTCACCTCCCCGGACCCGCTCAGCCGGCGCAGCCGCTCCAGGGACTCCAGGTATGAGGTGAGGTCACCGTCGGGGTAGGCCACCACCGTGGTGCCCCGCCCCAGGACGGTGTCCCCCGTGAGGAGCACCTGCTCCGCCGGCAGGAGGAAGGAGACGGAGTCGCCGGTGTGGCCCGGCGTCGGGACGACCACGACCTCCAGCCCGCCCACCCGCACCACCTCGCCGTCGGCGAGGTCGTCGTGCCCCCGCCCGACCGCGCGGACCGGCGCCCCGGTGAGCTCGGCCCAGCGGCCGGCGGACTCGGCGTGGTCGGCGTGGTGGTGGGTGAGCAGCGTCAGCGCGACCCGCGCGTCCCGCCCGGCGACGTGGTCGAGCACCGTGCGCAGGTGCCCCTCGTCGAGCGGGCCGGGGTCCACCACGACGACCTCGCCGCTGCCCGGCTCCGCCAGGACCCACGTGTTGGTCCCCTCCAGGGTCATCGGCGAGGGGTTGGGGCACAGCACGCAGACGGCCCTCGAGCCCCAGGCACCGCCCCGCCAGCTCGGGTCCGCGGGCGGGAGCGGCTTCATGCCTGGTCCTCCTCCTCGGCGAGGCAGCGCATCCACAGGGCACCGTCGCGCTCGACGGGCCACGGCTGGATGCGCGTGATCGTCGCGGTCGTGGCCAGCCAGGCGTCGAGGTCCCGGACGCGCGCGAGCCGCTCCAGCATCACCTGGGTGGGCGGCAGCAGGACCTCCCGGCCCTCGCGCTGCGCGTCGAGCACGGCCTGCGGCGCCGCCCAGGCGACCCGCTCGGCCTCGGTCGTCAGGTGGGCCGCGCGCTGCCCCTCGGGCAGGCGGGCGGCGAAGAAGCGGGTGTCGTAGCGGCGCGGCTCGCACACCGGGGTCGTCCAGTGCCCGCGCAGCGACAGCAGGTCGCTGCGCAGCACCAGGCCCAGCCGGGTGAGCAGCTCGCCGAAGCCCTGCTCGCGCGCGAGCACCCGCCGCCGCTCGACCTCCCAGCGCTCGTCGGTGAGGTCGGCGACGACGCGGTCGGGCGAGGGGCCGGCCAGCAGGACGCCGCACTCCTCGAAGACCTCGCGCGCGGCGGCGCTGACCAGCTCGCGGGCGACCGCCTCGGTCGTGCCGAGCCGCTCGGCCCACCGCCGCGGCGCGGGGCCGGCCCACGGCACCCCGGGGTCGGCGTCGCGCGGGTCGACGCCGCCGCCGGGGAAGGCCACCATGCCCGGCGCGAACGGCATCGTCGACGCCCGGCGCAGCACGAAGACCTCCACGCCCGGCCCGCCGTCGGCGCGCTCGCGCAGGATCATCACGGTCGAGGACGGCCGCGGCTCCGCGACCGTGCGCTCCGGCCCGGCCGTGCCCAGCCAGGCCCTCGACTGCTCCTCGACGAGCGCCGGCATCGGGAAGTCCCGGACCGGGCCGTCGACGGCGCCGAGGTCGTCCACGCCCGCCTCAGTCGCGGACGGCGACGGTGATCTCCACCTCGACCGGCGTGTCCATCGGCAGCGTGGCGACGCCGACCGCGGAGCGCGCGTGCACGCCCGCCTCGCCGAAGGCGGCGCCCAGCAGCTCGGAGGCGCCGTTGACGACGCCGGGCTGCCCGGTGAAGGCGGGGTCGCTGGCGACGAAGCCGACGACCTTGACCACCCGGACCACCCTGTCGAGGTCGCCCACGACCGACCTGACCGCGGCGATCGCGTTGAGGGCGCACAGCTCGGCCATCTCCTTGGCCCGCTCCGGCGAGACCAGCCCCTCGCCCTCGCCGACCTTGCCGGTCGCCGGCAGCGCGCCGTCGACGAACGGCAGCTGGCCGGAGGTGAAGACCAGGTCGCCGTGCTGCAGCGCCGGGACGTAGGCGGCCACCGGGGCGGCGACCTCGGGGACGGTGTGGCCCAGCTCGGAGAGCCTCTGCTCGACGGCGCTCACGGCTCAGCCCTTCTGCCGCTTGAGGTAGGCGACCGGGTTGGTGCCGTCCGGGCCCGGGATGACCTGGACGAGCTCCCAGCCGTCCTCGCCCCACTGGTCGAGGATCTGCTTGGTCGCGTGGATGATGAGGGGGACCGTGGCGTACTCCCACTGCGCGTTGCTCATGGCGCCGACACTACCGCCCGCCACCGACGCCCCTCCGGGCGTGGTAGGACTGGCTCCCGTGAGCGACCGTGGGATCCTCGACCGCCCCGCACCGGGGCCGGACCGGACGCTGCGCTACGGGCCCGGCCCGGCGCAGGTCGTCGACCTCTACCTGCCGCCCGCTCCCCCGCCCGCGTGGGTCGTGCTCGTCCACGGCGGCTTCTGGCGGGCCCGGTGGGACCGCACGCACCAGCGCCCCCTCGCCGACGCGCTCCGCGCCCGG
Source organism: uncultured Ornithinimicrobium sp. (assembly GCA_964581125.1). Lineage (GTDB taxonomy): Bacteria > Actinomycetota > Actinomycetes > Actinomycetales > Dermatophilaceae > Ornithinicoccus. The sequence goes on along the minus strand of CAZONQ010000018.1, from coordinate 13,297 downwards.
GGGTATGGAGTGGCGCTGGTGGAGTACGCCCGCACCGGGATGCCGGGGGGCGGGTGGCCGGGGACCTTCGACGACGCGGCCGCCGCCCTGCTCGAGGTGCGGCGGCACGCCGGCGAGGAGGCACCCGTCGCCCTCGTCGGCCACTCCGCCGGCGGGCACCTGGCCGCCTGGCTCCTGCACCAGGACGTCGCGGCGCCGCAGCCCGGCCTCGCGCCGGTCGCCGGCGCCGTGAGCCTCGCCGGCTGCCTCGACCTCACGCTCGTCGCCGGGCTGGGCCTCGACGACGACGCGGCGGCGGCCCTCCTGGGCGGCTCGCCGACCGAGGTGCCCGACCGCTACGCGGCGGCGGACCCCGCGCTGCTGGGCCCCACCCCATACCCTCTCGTCGTCGTGCACGGGACCGCGGACGAGCGGGTGCCGGAGGGGGTCGCCGACGCGTGGTGGCGGGCCGCGGCGACGCCCGGGAGGGACCGGACGGAGCGCCTGGAGGGCGTCGGGCACTTCCCCCTCATCGACCCCGAGGCACCCGCCCACGCGGTGCTGACGGCGCACCTGGAGGCGCTGCTCGGCCCTCGCTGACGCCGGATCCTCAGTTTTCTCCCGTACCGTGGTGCTATGCGCTCTGCTCTGACCGTCGCCAGGGTCACCTCGCTGCTGGGGGTGTTCCTCGCCGTCGCGATGCTCATGGGGGTCATCGGGGCGGGCCTGGCCGCCCCCGTCATCGGTGCCGCCGGGCTCGCCGCGCGCGAGGGCGTCGGCATGTTCGAGCGGCTCCCCGGCGACCTCGAGCAGAACCCGCTCGCCCAGCAGTCCAAGATCCTCACCGCCAACGGCAGGGTGCTGGCCACCCCCGCCGAGCAGAACCGCATCATCGTGGACAGCGAGGACATCTCGCAGCACATGAAGGACGCGCAGATCGCCATCGAGGACGAGCGCTTCTTCCAGCACGGCGGGCTCGACCTCGAGTCGCTCGCCCGCGCCGTCGTCTCCAACGCGACGAGCGAGACCACGCAGGGCGGCTCGACCCTCACCCAGCAGTACATCAAGATGGCGCTGGAGCAGGAGGCGGTCAAGGAGCAGGACACCGAGGCCCTGCAGCAGCTGCGCGCGCGGTCCGGCATGGAGGGCTACATCCGCAAGCTGCGCGAGCTGAAGTACGCCGTCACCCTCGAGGAGCGCCTCACCAAGGACGAGATCCTCGTCGGCTACCTCAACCTCGCCTTCTACGGCGACAACGTCTACGGCGTCGAGGCCGCCGCCCGGCACTACTTCAACGTCAGCGCCAAGGACCTGTCCATCGCGCAGGCGGCCACGCTGGCGGGCATCGTCCGCGCCCCCTCGACCACCAACCCGGTCGCCAGCATCGAGCTGGCCACCGGCCGGCGCAACACGGTGCTGGACAAGATGTACCAGCAGGACCTGATCACCGAGAAGGAGTGGAAGAAGGCCCGGGCGAGCGAGATCGAGCTGGACCTGACCGACAGCCAGCGGTCCTGCATCAACTCCTCCAACCCCTACTTCTGCGACTACGTCACCACCTGGCTGCTGCGCCAGCCGGCGCTCGGCGCGACCTACGAGGAGCGGCTGGAGAAGCTGACGACCGGCGGCCTGACGATCACCACGACCCTCCAGCCGGACCTGTCCAGGAACCTGCGCAAGATCCTGCGGGACACCACCCCGAAGAACAAGTACAACCTGGCCTCGGCCGCGACGATCATCGAGCCGGGCACCGGCAAGGTCCTGGCCTTCAACCAGTCCAGCAAGTACTCCTTCGAGGAGTCCGGCGACAAGGTCCGCACGACCGCGGTCAACTGGAACGTCGACTCGGCCTACGGCGGCCCGGGCGGCTTCGAGCTCGGCTCGGTGGCCAAGGCCTACACCGTCGTCACCGCACTGGAGAAGGGCGTGCCGGTCGAGGCCGAGATCGACCTGCCCAGGCCGCAGGTCGCCGACTCCCAGGGCACCTGGGTCAACAACCCGGAGGACCCCGAGCCCGCGGTGGGCGAGACCCACCCGGTGGCGGTCTTCCGCAAGAACGACTTCCAGAAGGGCTGCACGATCGGCGAGGACTACTGGACGGTCCGCAACGCCGCCGACGAGAACCACGTGCCGGAGATCAGCCTGCGCAAGGCCACGGCGCTGTCGATCAACACCGCCTTCGCGACGCTGGCCTCCCAGGTGGGCACCTGCGACATCATCGAGACGATGACCCGGATGGGGATGCACGACAGCACCGGCGAGCAGTTCTCGCCCTTCCCGCCGGCCATCGTCCTCGGCTCCGACTACGCCTCCCCGATGACGGTCGCCTCCTCCTACGCCACCTTCGCCTCCGGCGGCATCTACTGCCCGCCGCTGCCGGTGACCAAGATCGTCGACAGCAACGGCAAGGAGATCCCGCTCGACCTGCCCGAGTGCGAGCGGGTCATCGACAAGGAGGTCGCGCTCGGCGCCGTGGAGCTGCTCAAGGGCGTCGTCAGCCCGGAGGGCTCGGGCTACCAGGCCATCCTCGAGGGCGAGCGCCCTGCCGGCGGCAAGACCGGCACCAACAACAACTCGAGCCACACCTGGTTCGCCGGCTTCACCAAGCAGCTGTCGATCGCCGTCTTCATCGGCGTCCCGACCGGCGCGTCGCTGGGCGCGGACCGCCAGGACCTGCAGATCGGCGACACCTACATCGACGGGGTCCTCTACGGCTCCTCGCTGGCCGCGCCCACCTGGAAGCGGATCATGGACATGGCCTCCGAGGGCATGCCGATCGAGGACTGGGAGCAGCCCTCCGACGAGATCCTCAACGGCAAGCGGGTGACGATCCCGCACGTGATCGGCCTGGACGTCGAGGCCGCCAAGGACAAGCTCGAGGACGCCGGGCTCACCGCCTCCACGCAGGACGTCTCCTCGGGCCAGCCGGCCGGGACCGTGGTCTACACCACGCCGGGCATCGGCAGCTCGATCCGCACCTCGACGCCGGTCGTGCTGCACGTGTCGACGGGCTCGGCGCCGCCGCCGCCTCCGGTCACCAACAACCCGCCGCCGTCGTCGTCCTCCTCCGACGACGAGGGGGAGGACGAGGACGAGGCGGAGCCGTCGGAGACCTCGGACCCGCCGTCAGCGCCTCCGCCCTCGGACGACGGCGGCGACGACGGGGACGGCAGCGACGACGGCGGCGACAACGGCGGCAGCAACGGTCGTGGGCCGGGCGGCGAGGGACCCCCCGGCCAGGGCGGCGGGGACGACGGCGACGGCTGACGCCGCCCCGTCGACCGGCAGGCCCCTCAGGCCCCCAGGGCGGCCCGCACCGCTGCGGCCACGCGACCGCCCTCGGCCCGCCCGGCGACCTTGGGCTGGACGGCCTTCATGACCTGCCCCATGCCGGCCATGCCCGAGACCCCGAGCTCGGCGACGGTCTCCTGCGCGAGGCGCGTCAGCTCGGCGTCGTCGAGCTGGGCGGGCAGGTAGCCCTCGAGCACGGCCAGCTCCGCCTCCTCCTGCTCGGCGAGCTCGGCGCGACCCGCACCGGTGTAGGCCTCGGCGGCCTCGCGGCGCTTCTTGGCCTCCTTGGTGACCACGCGCAGCACCTCCTCCTCGGAGAGCTCGCGGTGCTCCTTGCCGGCCACCTCCTCGGTGGCGATCGCGGTCAGCGCCATCCGGATCGTGCCCGCCCGGACCTTGTCCTTGGCCCGCATGGCGTCGGTGAGGTCGTGCTGGAGGGTCGCCTTGAGTCCGGTCTGCGTCATGGCGCCAGTGTCTCACCCCCGCCCCGGGCGGGCACCAGGATTCCCGGGCGCACCTGCGAGGATCGGGGCATGACAGGACGGGTATGGCGTGCGCTCGGGTCGGGCGCGGCGGTGGCGGCGGGTGCGGCCGCCTACGCGACGTGGGTGGAGCCGCGGTGGTTCGCGCTGCGGAGGGTCGACGTCCCGTGCCTGCCGGCCGGCTCGCCCGAGCTGCGGGTGCTGCACGTCTCGGACCTGCACCTCGTGCCGCGGCAGCGCCGCAAGCGGGCCTGGGTCCGCGGGCTGGCGGAGCTGCGCCCCGACCTCGTCCTGGACACCGGCGACAACATCGCCGCCCACGACGCCGTGCCGGCGCTGCTGGAGGCCTTCGACGGGCTGCTGGACGTGCCTGGGGCGTTCGTCCTCGGCAGCAACGACTACTTCGCCCCGAGGCCGCGCAACCCGTTGCGCTACCTCGACGACAGCCACGCCAAGCCGGTGCGCACCGGCGCCGCGGAGCCGGGGCAGCACGGGCCGGGCCTGGTCGGGTCGGGCGATCCCCGGCGCCTGCCGACCGAGGACCTGGTCGCAGGGCTGACCTCGCGCGGCTGGGCCGACCTGACCAACCGGCGGAGCACCGTCGAGGTCCGGGGAGTGCGGCTGGAGCTCGTCGGCGTGGACGACCCCCACCTGCGCTACGACGACTACGCAGCCGTGGCGGGCCCCGCGCCGGCCGACGCCGACCTGACGGTCGGCGTGACCCACGCGCCCTACCAGCGGGTGCTGGACGCGATGTCAGGCGACGGGGCCCGCCTGCTCGTCGCGGGTCACACCCACGGCGGGCAGCTGCGCGTGCCGGGCCACGGCGCGCTCGTCACCAACTGCGACCTCGACACCTCGCGGGCGTCGGGGCTCTCGCGGTGGTGGCCGGGCGCCGGCTCCTCCCCGGCCTCGCAGGCGCCCGCCGACGCCGCGTGGCTGCACGTGTCGGCCGGGCTGGGCGGCAACCCGTGGACACCGTTCCGGTTCTGCTGCCGCCCGGAGGCCACGCTGCTCAGGCTGAGGGCGGCTGCGCGGGGCTGAGCTCCTCGCCCTCGTCCCAGTCGTCGTCCTCGTCCCAGTCGTCGCCGATCCCGCGGGCGTCGCCGAGCAGAGCCCTGGTGAGCTCCTCCTGACCGTGGAGCATGGCCTCGAGCGCGCCGCGCAGGTGCGCGTCGTCCGGCTCGACGCCGTCCACCGCGGCCTCGAGGACCGCGCGTCGCATCAGCTCCTTCATGAAGGAGGCCGTCATGCCCTCGGTGCGGCGGGCCGCGTCCTCGAGGACCTCCTGGCCGTAGTCGACCGGCCCACGGTAGAGGTCGAGCAGGCGGCGCCGTCCCTCCAGGTCCGGCAGCGGGATCTCGACCGCGAGGTCGACCCGCCCGGGTCGCTGCACGAGGGCACGCTCGAGGGCGGTCGCGCGGTTGGTGGTGAGCAGGAAGGTCACGTCCGCGTCCTCGTCGAGCCCGTCGATGGCGTCGAGGACCTCGAAGAGCAGCGGGCGGCCGTCGGGGTCGAAGTCCCGGTCCTCGGCGACGAGGTCGCAGTCCTCGAGCACGACCACGGCCGGCTGCATGGTGCGGGCCAGGTTGGCCGCCAGCGAGACGTGGTTGAGCGAGCCCCCCGCCAGGACCACGACCGTGTGGCCGGGCGTGCGGCCGAGCAGGTGCCGCACCGTGTGCGTCTTGCCCGTGCCGGGCGGTCCGTGCAGGAGCAGGCCCCGCTTGAGGTGCTGGCCGTGCCGCCGCAGGACGTCGGCCTGCTCGGCGACCCCGACGACGTGGGCGACGATCCGTTCCAGGGCGCGCTCCGGGAGCACCACCTGGTCGGCCGTGACGTCCGGCCGCCGGAGGAACGTGACCCCCAGGAGCTCGGGGACGTAGGGGGAGGAGTCGAACGTGATCACCTGTCCCCGCAGCACGCTGCGCTCGACGCTCAGCGTGCGGGCCTCGGCGAGCAGCGCCCCCGCCACCTCGACGTCTGCGCAGATGACCTCGACGGCGCTGCTCTCGTCGGGGTAGCGCGGGTCGGCGCGGCGCTGCAGGACCCCCACCGGCTGGCCGGCGTAGCGGAAGAGGCGCATGCCGAGGCCGATCGCGCGCCGGTGCTCCGTCGGGGCCACCGGCAGGGAGACGTAGTCGACCTGACCGACGACGTAGCGCGACTCCGTCCCCTCGATGAAGTCGGTGAGCTTGTGGTGGAAGCGCGAGTCGCCGCCGCCGACCCCCAGCTCGCGCGCGTCCGGGTCACGCCCCGCGAGCAGGGCCAGGGCGGTGTCCCAGTCCGTGAAGCGGTGGGTCGCGAACTCCTCGGTGACGATGGCGAGCTCGCGCGCCGGCCGGCCCAGGTGCGCGGACACCGCGTCGCTGAAGAGCTCGGCGCCCGCGGAGCACACCGTGCGCTTCGCCAGGTCCGCCACGTCGCGGAACGTCCTCAGGAACCCCTCCAGATCTGTGTCTTCCATGACGCCAACCTAGGCTCGGCCGCCGGCGGGTGGAACGGATTTAGCGCGCGGCGCGGCGTGCGTTATCCTTGCCGATGCTGCGTGCGACCTCCGGGGAGCACGAGCGCCACGGGGTGTGGCGCAGCTTGGTAGCGCGCTTCGTTCGGGACGAAGAGGTCGCAGGTTCAAATCCTGTCACCCCGACCATTGTCCTGAGCCGCGACACCGTTGACACGGTGTCGCGGCTCAGGGCGTTCTGCGTGGGTTCGGTGGGGGTGCTGTCAGTCGAAGACCGCGTCGGGGGCACCATGCCTCTTGTCCTTCTGGGACGCGCAGGCGGCGGGACCATGCGTCCCGCCGCCTGTGCTGCGCTCGATGTGAGCGCGGGGGTCAGCTCTCTCGGGCCGCGCCGTGGTCCTCGACCAGAGCTGCGACGCTGGTGTCGATCGCAGCGACCACGACCTCGGTGGGTGCGAGCGGCTCCAGGAGTCCCTGCGCGGTGGGGAGGGCGTCAGTGGCGATCCAGCATGCCCAGGGGACCGATGATCAGGCCGGCGGCACCTCCGACGAGGGCTCCTCGACCAGGACCCCAGTCGTTGGTCTCGACGAACTTGGCCCGCCCGCTCGGCTCCACGACGAAGATGGCGGAGTTGGCCACCTGGCCGGGAAGCCCGCCTGCCAGGACCCCGGCCGCGCGGGTCCCTCCGTCGGCCTCGGCGAACGTGGCGGCCAGGATGTTGCGGTCCGTCGGTTGGCTCATGGTGGGTCCTCTCTCTGGACCTCATGCCGGCCGCGGATGTGACTGACGGTCTCGTCGACGGCGTGGTGCTGCTCCCACAGAGCATCGCGGAATGGACGCAGGTCGCCTGGGCAGTCGCCGTCGGCACTGCACGACCGCAGGAACTCATGCCCCGTCTGCGCGGCGCCACCCTGGAGTTCCGCAGCCAGAGCCCGCAGCCCGTAGAGGTCGACGGAGACGTGATCGGGACAGCTCACGTCGTGCGTGCGTGGACGGAACCGGCGGCACTGACCGTGCGTGCCGCTCACCCGACGCACCTGGACGCCGCCACCAGCACGATGCGGCCCGAAGTGGGAGCTCTCGCGTGACCCGGCTACTGACGAACGTGAAGGTCCCGGCTCTCCTCGACGACTACTGGTCGCCTTGGATGACCAGACGAACGCCGCTGCCATCCGAGACCGTCCGGCATCGCACGACTGCTTACATCTACGGCAACGTGCTGGTGCTGGCCGCGGTCATGTCACTCGGCCTGCACGAGGTCACGGGCTGGAGCGTCGTGACCGTTCTCGGTGTCGCTGTCTCCACCTTCCTGGCGCACCTGTTCGCCGGGGCCGTCACGTCGACGGACTGGTCACGGCAGACACTCCTCGCCCAGGCCCGGGACTCGGCACCGATCCTCACGTCGGGTCTTGTGCCCGTCCTCGTGCTGCTGACCGCGCTGCTCGGGGCCCCCGGCGGGTGCCGCCAGGTTCCCCGGGCCGGCGGGCACCGCCACGATCTCGGGCACCTCGTAGGGGTGCAGCTTCACGACTGCCGCCGCCACCCGGGGGAAGTCCTGCTCCGTCGTGGTCGCCACGAGCAGCCACTCGTGCGTCCGGCGGACGCGACCCTCCCACGCGTAGAAGGACGCCGCGGGCCCCAGCACCTGCACCCGCGTCACCAACTCGCGCCCGAGGAGGTCCTGGGCGATGCGCTGCGTCGACTCCACGTTCGGGACCGAGACGCGCGCCTCGACCGGGCCGTCCCCGGCGTGGTGAGGCTGCGCGGGCGGGGGCGTCAGGGCGACACCCTCTGTCGTGGGAAGGGAGACGACGGCATGGCGACGAAGGTCCTCCAGGGACGGGACGTGCACGCGGCGGGACGGTGACCGGTGCGACCAGAGAGGATGACAGATGACGTCCGACGTCGCCACCGCGGGGTGCCTCGCCGCGGGTGGGACCGGGACCGGGCGCCGCGCGGAGGGGAGCTGATCGCCCTCGACGGGTGACCCCATACCCCCGCGTCTATAGTGCGAGGAGCACGCAAATCCCACGTCAGAGGAGAGATTGCAGTGACCACCTACACCCTTCCGGACCTCGCCTACGACTACGGCGCGCTCGAGCCGCACATCAGCGGCGAGATCATGGAGCTGCACCACAGCAAGCACCACAAGGCCTACGTGGACGGCGCCAACACCGCCCTGGAGAAGCTGGCCGCGGCACGCGAGTCGGGCGACTTCGGGTCCGTCCCGATGCTGGAGAAGAACCTCGCCTTCAACCTCGGCGGCCACACCAACCACTCCGTCTTCTGGCAGAACATGTCGCCCGAGGGCGGCGGTCGTCCCGACGGCGAGCTCGCCGCGGCGATCGACGAGCACTTCGGCTCCTTCGACGGCTTCAAGGGCCAGTTCGAGGCCGCCGGCACCACGATCCAGGGCTCGGGCTGGGCGGTGCTGTCCTGGGACTCCATCAGCCAGGGGATGCGCGTCTTCCAGCTGTGGGACCAGCAGGGCAACGTGCCGATCGGCCAGACCCCGCTGCTCATGCTCGACATGTGGGAGCACGCCTTCTACCTGCAGTACAAGAACGTCAAGGCCGACTACGTCCAGGCCTGGTGGAACGTCGTGAACTGGGCCGACGTGACCCGCCGCTTCGAGGCGGCCCGCACCGCGACCGCGGGGCTCATCGTCCCGGCCTGACGACCGGAGCACCGCCCGACGGGGCGGAGGGGCAGGTGCCCCTCCGCCCCGTCGTCGTCGGGCGCGGCTAGTGTGAGCCCGAGCCGGACAACACCAGGACGACCAGGGAGGCCGGGACATGCAGGTGCAGTGGTGGGGCGTCATCCCCTTCGCGATCATGCTCGGGACCATCGCGGTCGCCCCCCTGGTGCCCGCCGCCCGCGAGCTGTGGGAGCGTCAGCGCGTGCAGCTGCAGGTCTCGCTGCTCCTCGGGCTGCCGGTCGCGATCTGGTTCCTCGCCGCCGGCGAGGGAGCCGCGGTGGTGCACGCGCTCATCGAGTACGGCCAGTTCATCATGCTGCTCTTCGCCCTCTTCGTGGTCTCCGGCGGCATCTTCCTGGCCGGCGACATCCGCGCGACGCCCGCGGTCAACACCGCCTTCATCGCCGTCGGGTCGGTGCTGGCCTCGTTCATCGGCACGACCGGCGCGGCGATGCTGCTCATCCGGCCGCTGCTCAACACCAACGCCGAGCGCAGGCACCGCGTGCACACGGTGGTCTTCACGATCTTCGTGGTGGCCAACACCGGCGGCCTGCTCACGCCGCTCGGCGACCCCCCGCTCTTCCTCGGTATGCTGCGCGGCGTCCCGTTCACCTGGACGTTCAACCTCTTCCCCGAGTGGCTCTTCGTCAACCTGCTCCTGCTGGCGACCTACTACGGGCTGGACCACCGGCTCTGGCGCAGCGAGCCGGACAGCGCGCGGCAGAGCGACTCCACCCGGGTCGAGCCCCTGCGCGTCCACGGCGGCGTCCACTTCCTCTACCTGGCGATGATCGTGCTCTCGGTCGCCTTCGCCCCCAGCGTCGACCTGCACGCGATCGAGGAGGGCCACGCGGCCTGGTACCAGTGGGTCCCGTGGCGGGAGATCATCATGCTCTCCGTGGCGACCGCCTCCTACCTCACGGGCCCGCGCACCGCCCGCTTCCGCGACAACCGCTTCACCTGGGGGCCGATCCAGGAGGTCGCCGCGATCTTCATCGGCATCTTCCTGACGATGATCCCGGCGCTGCGCTACCTGGCGCAGGTCGCGCCGGAGCTGCCGCTGAGCCGGATGACCTTCTTCTACTTCACCGGTGGGCTGTCCTCGGTGCTGGACAACGCCCCCACCTACCTGACCTTCTTCGAGATGGCCCAGCAGCTGGGCGGCGAGCCGTCGGTGGCCGGGGTGTGGGAGCCCTACCTCGTCTCGATCAGCCTCGGCGCGGTCTTCTTCGGTGCGGTCACCTACATCGGCAACGGCCCCAACTTCATGGTCAAGGCGGTCGCGGACTCGGCGGGGGTCCGGATGCCGACCTTCGGCGGCTACGTGCTGCAGGCCTTCCGCTACCTGGTGCCGGTGCTCGTCGCCATGTCGCTGGTCTTCATCAGCGGCGTGACCTGGGCGCAGGTCGCCGGCTGGGTGCTCACCGTGCTGCTGCTCCTCCGTGCGCTGCGCAGCCTCCTGGTCACGGGGCGGCAGCCGGTCGGGACCGCGGGCTGAGCGCTCCAGGCTCACTCCACGCCGTGGAGGGCGGCCATCTCGGCCTCCATCACGTCCTCGTCGTCGGCGTCGAGACGGACGTGGGCCAGCAGCGCGAGCAGCACGCGCAGGGCCGACGCGGCGCGCTCCCCCCAGGACGACAGATAGCTGAACTGCCACCACCACATGGCCTCGGTCGGATGGCCCGCCTCGAAGTGCATGGCGCCGTGCTGCAGGTCGTCGGCGACCGCCACCAGGTCGGCGGAGAGGGAGCCGACGGCCACCTCGCCGGAGAGGACGGGGTCCTCGAGGTCGCAGTAGGTGTCGACCCCGCCGAGCAGGTCCAGGAGCCGCTCGTGCAGGGCGTCGAGGTCGGGGTCCGGGCCGGGGTCGGGCTCGAAGCGCTCCTCGGGCAGGACGTCGACGAGCGCGCCGATCCGGGCGCCCGCGCCGCAGAGCTGGCCGACGGCGAGGAGCAGCACCGGCAGCGCCGCGTCCGGCGCCTCCCCCGAGGTCACCTCCCGCAGGGCCGCGAGGTAGGCGGACACCTCCAGGTGCATCTCCTGGGCCAGGACCTCCCAGCCCTCGTCGACGGTCTCGTCCATGGCCACAGCCTAGGGCGAGACGGCGCGGCGCGCCCGGGCTCAGCCCGTGGTGGCTCCCCCGGAGAGCACGCGCCGGCCCTCGAACGCCCGCCCCAGGGTGACCTCGTCGGCATACTCGAGGTCGCCGCCGACCGGCAGGCCGGAGGCGAGCCGGCTCACCCGCACGCCCTCGAAGGGGGCGAGCATCCGGGCCAGGTAGGTCGCGGTCGCCTCGCCCTCGAGGTTGGGGTCGGTGGCGATGATGACCTCGCCGACCTCGCCGTCGGCCAGCCGGGCGACGAGCTCCCGCACGCGCAGGTCGTCGGGGCCGACGCCGCCGATCGGGTTGATCGCCCCGCCGAGCACGTGGTAGCGCCCGCGGAACTCGCGGGTCCGCTCGATCGCGGCGACGTCCTGGCTCTGCTCGACGACGCAGATGAGCGAGGCGTCGCGCCGCGGGTCGAGGCAGATCCGGCAGCGCTCCGCCTCGGCGACGTTGCCGCACACCTCGCAGAAGCTCACCTTCTCGCGGATCTGCACGAGGGCGTCGGCCAGCCGGGTGATGTCGTCGGGGTCCGCCGTGAGCAGGTGGAAGGCGATCCGCTGGGCGCCCTTGGGCCCGACGCCGGGCAGCCGGCCGAGCTCGTCGATCAGGTCCTGGACCACACCTTCGTACACAGCGGTCGAGCCTATGCCGTCCGGCTGGGTGTCTCGAGCAGCACCGCGCGCAGCGCGGCGACCCGGTCCACCACGTGGTCGGCCCGGCGCAGCACCTCGAGGGTGCCGGCGCCCCAGGTGACGGCGACCGCGGTCATCCCCGCGGCGCGGGCGGCGAGCACGTCGACGACCGCGTCGCCCACGTAGACGCACCCGGACGGCGCGGCGCCGAGACGGCGCGCGCCCTCCAGCAGCGGCGCGGGGTCGGGCTTGTGGACCGGCGTGTCCTCCATCCCGAGGACGTGCTCGACGTGGGGCAGCCCGGTCACGCGCATGCCGCGCCGCACGGTCTCGCGCCCCTTGGAGGACACCACCGCGACGGGTATGCCGTGCTCCGTCAGCTCCTCGAGCAGGTCGCCCGCGCCGGGGACCGGGCGGATGAGGGTGTCGTGGTGGGCCAGGTTGTGCTCGCGGTAGCGCGTCACGAGCTCGGCCCCGTGACCGGGGTGGCGCTCCTCGAGGACGTCGATGAGGGTGCGGCCGATCCAGCTGCGGATCTCCTGCTCGCCCAGCGGTGCCTCGAGGTCGGCGAGGGTGTGCCGGTAGGAGGCGACGATGAGCGGGACGGTGTCGGCCAGGGTCCCGTCGAAGTCGAAGAGCACCGCCTCCCACGGCCCGGGACGCCGGGTCATCCGGGGAGGTCCGGCTGGCGCTGGTTGTAGTCCCCCGCCCACTCCTGGCCCGACATCGCCAGGATCGCGGCCATGACCTCGTCGGTGAGCTCCCGCCGGGCCCGACCCTGCGGCATGCCGGCGAAGCGCTCGCCCACCTCGATCGGGGCCCCGAACTCGACGCGCACCCTGGCGCGGCGGGGGAAGCGGGCGCCGACGGGCTGGATCTGGTCGGTGCCGGTGAGCGCGACGGGCACGACCGGGCAGCCGGACTGCAGGGCCAGCCAGGCCACGCCGGTGCGTCCCCGGTAGAGGCGGCCGTCGCGGGAGCGGGTGCCCTCGGGATAGATCCCGAACGCTCCTCCGCCCTGGACGTGCGCCAGCGCGAGGTCGAGGGACTGCTGGGCGGCACGCGGGTCGTCCCGGTTGACCGGGATCGAGCCCACGCCGGTGAACCACTCGCGGCTGATCCAGCCCTTCACGCCGGTGCCGGTGAAGTATTCGGCCTTGGCCAGGAAGGCGACCTGACGCGGAGAGGTGAGGGGGATGACGATGCTGTCGACGAAGGACAGGTGGTTGCTGGCCAGGATGACGCCGCCGGTCGAGGGGACGTTGTCCGTGCCGACGACCTCCGGCCGCCAGATCGCCCGCGCGAGCGGGGTGGCCACCGGGTGCAGCAGCTCGTAGAGCATCCTCGTCCTCTCAGGCCACGGGGTCGTCGTCGATGGCGATGACGGTACCGCCCAGGACGCTCTCGATCACCGGCTGCCCCACCGCTCCCGACGTGGCGAGGTCCTCGTCGTCGGCGCTCGGCGCGTCGTCGGCGGGGTCCGTGCGGCGGGGTGCGGGGGTGGTGGCCGCAGCGGTGGTGGGTGCAGTGGTGGTGGCCGCAGTGGTGGTGGGCGCGGCGGCGGGCGCCGTCGGCCGGCTCGGCGCCTCCTCCCCGGTGTCCTCGGTCGCCCACGCCGGCGCGGACGCCGTGCGCGCCTGCTGCGA
>CAZONQ010000017.1:0-27675 GCA_964581125.1 uncultured Ornithinimicrobium sp. | reverse complement strand
GGGCCTGGGTGAGGGCGATCATGTGCAGGGCGTAGTTCATCTGACGGTTGCCGCCCCGGTTGAGGCGGACCTTGCCGGCCGAGGCACCGGACCACACCGGCACCGGAGCGGTGCCGGTGGGCATCGTGCTGCTGCGCAAGCACCGCGAGACGCACGGTGACGCCGCGGCGGCTCTCACCAGCGCGTAGCCATCGAAGGACCATGCTTCGCGACCGGCAACCCGACACACCACCGAGCTACTCGGTTTCACTGCCCTCCACAGCCTCCGCCAGCATGCGGACCGCCCGCTCCTTCAAACCAAGGTGTCGGAGGACTGAGTTACCGCAGGCGCGTACAGCTTCACCACCTTCGGCGTAGTCCCGCGCGGGCGCTGTGGTGGTGGCCGCAAAGGAAGCGCCCCCTCCCGGTGTCAGGAGGGGGCGCTCTGCCAGCAGACCTCCAGGAGAGGAAGGGGCGCGGACGCCGTGCTGGGGGAGCGGCGACAGCGGTCCCGTCCCGGAGACGCTGCCCGGCCGACGAGTACATTACCGGCGAGTAACAGGTCGGGGCATGTGATGTCGCTCTCAGGAGATGGGGGGACTCATGCGGCGCTCGGGCGGCGGCTTCTCTTGGCCAGTGGCGCCCATGTCGACCTCCCAGCCAGAGCGGCAAGGCACAACGTGGGCGAGTGTGACCGACGCCGCGACGTCAGGCACCTCGTCGCGGGCGACACGCCTCGGCACGACGATCGCTGTCAGGGACTGCTGCGCGGGTAGGCGTAGCACCGCGGCCGCAGCGAGCTCGCCGCCTTCGTCCCACCCAGCCCCTCGGCCGGCAGCCCTCCACCTTGCCAGCAGGGCGGTGACGCGTTCCCGAAGATCTCCGAGGCGACGGCGAACTGCCTCACCTGTGACAACTACGAGGCGCCGCTCCCAGCCGGACCGTGCAGGAGTGAGCAGAAGGCACCATCTGACCTGTCACAGAACTGGCACACTCTGCAGCGGCGGCGCATCGCCGCAGTTCAGAGGCGTGACGTTGAGATTCCCGCCACCTCCACGACCGTGTCTCACGCTGTGCAGCAGTCGCGACGAAGCCCCGCGACCTGCGGGGCCTTCGTGCGTCGTGCGGCGGGGACTCAGGCCTGCTGCTGGGCCTCCATCTTGGCGCGGACGTCGTCCATGTCGAGCTTCTTGACCTGGTCGATGACCGACTCCAGGTCGCGGGCCGGCAGCGCGCCCGACTCGCGGAAGACGAGCATCCCGTCCTTGAAGGCCATGATCGTCGGGATCGAGGTGATCTGGGCGCCGGCCGCCAGGGCCCGCTGGTCCTCGGTGTCGACCTTGCCGAAGACGACGTCCGGGTGCGCCTCGGCGGCCTTCTCGTAGACCGGGGCGAACATCTTGCAGGGACCGCACCACTCGGCCCACCAGTCGACCAGCACGATGTCGTTGCCGGTGACGGTCTCCTCGAAGGTGTCGGTCGTCAGGTTCACGGTGCTCATGCCGGGGTCAACACGGCCCGGCCCGGATCTCTTCCGGGCCCGTGCCCGGGCCCGTCGGACGGGTGGCACGATGACGACATGCCCGCCATCCCCCTCCGAGGACGTCGTGCCGCCCTGCGAGGCCCGGCCGCGCTGGCCGCGGCGGCCGCGCTGCTCGTGACGGCCTCCTGCGCCGACCCCGACCACCGCACCGAGGGGCAGCCCGCCGCCGGTGGGACCGGTGTCCAGGACGAGGTCGTGGTCGCCGTCGCCGCCGAGCCGGACACCTTCAACCCGGTCCTGGGCTACGCGCGGTGGGGCGACGGGAAGGTCGTCGAGGGCCTGCTGGGGCTCGGGGCCGACCTCGAGCCGCACCCCCTGCTGGCCGAGGACCTGCCCGAGGTGTCCGACGACGGGCTCACCTACACCTACACGCTGCGCGAGGGCGTCACCTTCGCCGACGGCTCCGCCCTGGACGCGCAGGACGTCGTGGCCACCTACGAGGCCGCGCTCGACCCCGGACTGGGCTCGCCCGTCGCCGCGGACCTCACCGCCCTGGAGGAGGTCGACGCGCTCGACGAGCGCACCGTGCGCTTCCACCTGCGCACGCCCCAGTCCTCGTTCGTCGTCGCGACCGTCCTGGGCATCGTCCCCTCGGAGACGCTCGGGGGCGACCTGTCCGCCGCGGAGCTGGACCGGGTCGCCGTCGGCACGGGCCCCTACGAGGTCGAGGCCTACCGGCCGGGGGAGCAGCTGGTGCTGGTCGCCCGCGACGACTACTGGGGCGGGGCGCCGGAGGTCCGCAGGGCCACCTTCGTCTTCGTCCCCGACGACAGCGCCCGCGCCGCCCGGCTCGCCGCCGGCGAGGTCGACGCGGCCCAGCTGCCCGTGCAGGCCCTCGACCGCTTCGAGGCCGACCCGGCCTTCGACGTGGTGCGTCGCGACACCGCCGACTACCGCGCGGTCGTCCTTCCCGAGGAGGGCGCGGTGACCGCGGACCCGGCCGTGCGCCGGGCCCTGCACGTCGGTCTGGACCGGGAGGCGACGGTCGCCGGCGCGCTCGCCGGGGCCGGACGTCCCGCCTTCGGCCCGCTCCCGGCGGAGGCCGCCAACCACGCCCCCGCTCTCGAGACGGACCCGGGCGGTGACCCGGACGCCGCCCGTCGGCTCCTCGAGGAGGCCGGCTGGGTCGAGGGCGCGGACGGGGTCCGGGTGCGCGACGGGCAGCGTGCCGAGCTGACGCTCATGTATCCCGCGGGCGACACGCTGCGCCAGAACATCGCGCTCGACGTCCAGGCGCAGGCCGCCGGGCTCGGTGTCGAGGTGCGCCCCGAGGGCCTGTCCTGGGAGGCGATCGAGCCGCGCATGCGCACCGACGCCCTCGTCTACGGGTCGGGCAGCCCCTACAGCGGCGACCTGTCGATGTATCCGCTCTTCCACTCCTCGCGCGCGCACCAGGGGTTCGACAACCCCGGCGGCTACGCCTCCGACGCCATGGACGAGGCGCTGCGGGCGGGGCGGGAGGCCCGGGACCCGCAGGCCCGGGCCGCCGCCTACGCCGACGCGCAGGAGCAGCTCGCCGAGGACCTGCCGTGGGTCTTCCTCGTCTACGTCGAGCACGACTACGTGGTCCGGTCCGGGCTCTGGGACGGGTATGACGTGCAGCTGGTCGAGCCGCACGAGCACGGTCTGCAGGGCGGGCCGTGGTGGAACCTGCAGGCGTGGACACTCGCGCGCTGAGCCTCGCGCCCGGCTCCGTCGGGCGCACGGTCCTGGGGCGGCTGGCGCTGCTGCCCGTGCTGCTCGCCGGCGTCACGCTCCTGATGTTCGTGCTCGCCGACGCCGCACCCTTCGACCCGGTCATTGCCGTCCTGGGGGAGCGCGCGCTCACCATGGACGGACCCACCCTGGAGGCCATGCGGGCCCGCTACGAGGACGTCGGTCCGCTCCGGCAGTGGCTGGACTGGTGGGGCATGGCGCTGCAGGGGGACCTCGGGGCGTCGACGAGCCAGAGCGCGCCCGTCGCCACCGTCCTGGCCGAGCGGCTCCCGTGGACGCTCGGTCTCATGGGCGCCGCCCTCGTGCTCGCCGCGCTGGCCGGCCTGGCCCTGGGTGCGCGGCTGGGCACGAGGCCGGGCACGACGCTGGACCGCGTCGCGGGCGCGGGCCTGCTCGCCCTGCAGGCGGCACCGCCCTTCTGGCTCGGGCTCGTGGCGGTCTGGGTGGCCGCGGTGCGGTGGGGGCTGTTCCCGACCGGCGGCGCGACGACCCCCGGTGCCGGTGGCGGCGGACCTCTCGACGTCCTGCGCCACGCCGTGCTGCCGGTGCTGGTGCTGGCCCTGTCCCAGGTCTCCTGGTTCGCCCTCGTCGTCCGTGACGCCACCCGCGAGGCGCTCGCGGGACCGGCCGTGCGTGCCGCCTGGGCCCGGGGCGTGCCGGAGCACCGCCTCCTCACGGCGCACGCGGTCCGCCCGGCCCTCCTGCCGCTGGTGACGGTCGTCGGCGCGCGGGTGCCCGAGCTGGTGACCGGAGCCGTGCTGGTGGAGACCGTCTTCGGCTGGCCCGGCGTGGCCGCCGCCACCGTGTCGTCCGCCCTGCGCCTGGACTTCGCGCTGCTCGCGGCGCTCACCGCGCTGGCGACCGTCCTCGTGGTCCTGGGCAACCTGGCCGCCGACGTCACCTACCGGCTGGTCGACCCGCGGGTGGGGGCGGGCGATGGCTGAGCCTGCGTGGCGCTCGCTGCCCGTCGACCCGGGCCGGCCGTGGGACCGGCTGGTCGGCGGAGGGCAGGCGCGGAGACGTCGCGGCAGGCGCGCCTTCGCGCTCCTCGCGGTCCTGGCGGTGCTCGCCGCGGTGCTGCTCGCGCCCGCCGGGCAGGGGCAGGTCGACTTCGCCGACGCCCTCCGGCCGCCGTCCGCCGCCCATCCGTTCGGCACCGACCAGGCGGGCCGCGACCTGCTGGTGCGGACGGTCTCCGGCGCCCGGGTCTCGCTGATCGTCGGTCTGGTGGCCGCGGTCTCGGCCGGCGTCGTCGGCACGCTCGTCGGCGGGCTGGCGGGGACGTCGGCGCGTCGCGGCGGGGGCGGCCTCGACGCCGTGCTCATGCGCGCGGTGGACGCGGTCAACGCCCTGCCGCACCTCGTGCTCGGCATCGTCGTCGTCGCGATGCTCGGACCGTCGCTGACCAGTGTGGTCATCAGCATCGCGGTCACGCACTGGACGACGACCGCCAGGCTCGTCCGCGGCGAGCTGCTCGCGCTGTCGACGGCCGGCTTCGTCGAGGCCGCGGTCGGGGCCGGGGCCGGGCGGTGGTGGGTGCTCGTGCGCCACCAGCTCGCCCACGTCCTCGGGCGCGTCCTCGTGGCGACCGTCCTCATGGTGCCGCACGCGATCATGCACGAGTCGGCCCTGAGCTTCCTCGGGCTGGGCCTCGGCGACGACCGGACCTCGCTCGGCATCATCATCGAGCAGTCGCGCGGCGCCGTGCTCACCGGCGCGTGGTGGCCGGTGCTCCTGCCGGGTCTGGTGCTCGTGGCGCTGAGCATGCTGGTCTTCGTCCTCAGCGAGCAGCTGCGGCCGCGGGCGGTGGGGCGGTCGTGACGGCGAGCGGTGGAGCGGTCGTGACCGGGGGAGCGGGGCTGGTCGTGGAGGGGCTCGGCGTGGCCTTCCCGGCGGTCAGGAGCGCCCCCAGGGCCGTGCTGCACGACGTCGACCTGCGGGTGCGTCCCGGCCAGGTCGTCGTCCTCCTCGGGCCGAGCGGCGCGGGCAAGTCCACGACGGTCGCGGCCCTGCTCGGCCTCCTGCCCGCCGGGACGCTCGTGCGTGGCCGCGCCACCTGGGAGGGTGCTGACGGCGGGCAGGACCTGCTCTCCCCGGACGCCGGGGCCCGGACCCGGCTCCGGCGGGGCACCGTGGCCTGGCTGCCGCAGGCGCCGCTCGCCGCGCTCACGCCCGTGATGGCCGTCGGGGCGCACCTGCGCGAGACGGCCGCCGTCCACGTCCCGCGCACCCGCGTGGAGGCCCTCGTGGCCACAGCGAGCCGCCGGCACGACGTCGACCCCGGCTGGTGGGGCCGGCTGCCGACGCAGCTCTCGGGAGGCCAGGCGCAGCGGGTCTCCAACGCCCTCTCGCTGCTCGGCGCCCCGGGCCTCGTCCTCGCGGACGAGCCGACGACCGGCCTGGACCCGGCGCGCGCCCGGGCCGCCGGCGAGCTCCTGACCGCCCTGGCCCACGACGAGGGACGCGCCGTGCTCGTCGTCACGCACGACCTGCGCCTCGCCGAGCAGGTCGCCGACGAGGTGGTGGTCCTCGACGCCGGTCGCACCGTCGACCGCGGCACCCCGGGGGAGCTCCTCGCCCGGGCGCGCGCCGCGGGCCACCACCAGGCCCCGCACCGGTCGCCGGACGAGGCGCGCCGCGGCATCCCCACCGACCCGGCGCGCGCCCTCAGGGCGGAGGCGCTGACCGTCGTCCGCGGCCGGTCCGCGGTCGTGATCCGCGACCTCGACCTCGCCGTCCCGCACGACCGCACCACCGGGCTCATGGCGCCGTCCGGCGCGGGCAAGACGAGCCTGCTGCGCACCCTCTCCCTCCTGCACCCCGCCCGCTCCGGCCGGGTGGTGCTCGACGGCGAGCCGGTCCGGGGCTGGGGCCACCGCGTCCCGGCGGCGCTGCGCCGCCGCGTCGCCTACGTCGCCCAGGACCCCCGCGGGGCGGTCGACCCGCGCTGGACCCTGGGCCGGGTCGTGGCCGAGCCGCTGCTCCTGGCCGGACGGCGGGCACCGGCGGGTCGCGCCCGGTCGGCCGGGAGGTCCGGGAGGTCCGGGAGGTCCGGGAGCAGGGTCCGCGGGCAGGTCGTCGAGCTCCTGCAGAGGGTCGGCCTGGCCGAGGACGTCGCCGACCGGAGGCCGGACCAGGTCTCCGGCGGCCAGCTGCAGCGTGCCGTGGTCGCCCGGGCGCTCGCGCAGGACCCGGACTACCTCCTGCTCGACGAGCCGACCTCGATGGTCGACGCCGCCACCGCCGCCGAGGTCCTCGCCGCGGTGCACCACCACCAGCACGAGACGGGGTGCGGGGTGCTCGTCGCGGCGCACGACGAGGAGATGCTGAGGCAGTGGTGCGACACGGTCGTGGACTGGGGGCGGGCCACGCCGGGCGACCACCTGCCGCGGGTGCGTGCACCCCATACCGGAGAATGACCCCCATGAGCGCCGTGCCGTCCGTGTCCAACTCCATCACCGTCCGTCTCGAGCTGCCGGCCCGCGTGACCGCCGTCAGCGAGATCACGACCGCGGTCGCCGACGTGGGCGGGATGGTGACCGCGGTCGACATCAGCGAGTCCGGCACCGAGCGGCTCCAGGCCGACCTGACCATCGCCACCTCCGGCACGGACCACGCGGCCGAGGTGGTCGAGGCGATCAGCACCGTCGACGGCGTGGAGATCGGCAGGGTGAGCGACCGGACCTTCCTGGCGCACCTGGGGGGCAAGCTGGAGGTCAAGTCCCGGCTGCCGATCCGCAACCGTGACGACCTGTCGCTGGTCTACACCCCCGGGGTGGCCAAGATCTGCCAGGCCATCGCGGAGAACCCCGCCGACGCCCGCACCCTGACGATCAAGCGCAACACCGTGGCGGTCGTCACCGACGGCACGGCCGTCCTCGGCCTGGGCAACATCGGCCCGCTGGCCGCGATGCCGGTGATGGAGGGCAAGGCCGCGCTGTTCAAGCGGTTCGCCGACATCGACGCCTTCCCGATCTGCCTGGACGCCCACGACGCCGACGAGATCGTGCGCATCGTCAAGGCCCTCTCGCCCGGCTTCGCCGGGATCAACCTCGAGGACATCTCGGCGCCGCGCTGCTTCTACATCGAGGCGCGGCTGCGCGAGGAGCTGGACATCCCGGTCTTCCACGACGACCAGCACGGCACCGCGATCGTCGCGCTGGCGGCGCTGAAGAACGCGCTGCGCGTCGTCGGCAAGGAGATGGACCAGGTCAAGATCGTCATGTCCGGCGCGGGTGCGGCGGGCTCGGCGATCATCCGGCTGCTCCTCAAGGCCGGCGCCCGCGACCTCGTCGTCGGCGACGTCGACGGGCTCATCCACGCGCGCCGGCCCGACGTCGTGCGCGGCGACAACGGCAACCTCGCCTGGATCGCCAGCCAGACCAACCTGGCCCTGGAGACCGGCACGCTCAAGGACGCCCTCGTCGGCGCCGACGTCTTCATCGGGGTCTCCGCCGGCAACATCCTCACCGGCGACGACATCGCGCAGATGAACGACGACGCCATCGTCTTCGCGATGGCCAACCCGGTGCCCGAGGTCGACCCGGTCGACGCGGGGCGGCACGCCACCGTGGTCGCGACCGGGCGCAGCGACTTCGCCAACCAGATCAACAACGTGCTGGTCTTCCCCGGCTTCTTCCGCGGGCTGCTCGACTCGCGCAGCGGGCACGTGGACGACGACATGCTGCTCGCGGCGGCCTCGGCGCTGGCGGACGTCGTGCACGCCGACGAGCTCAACCCGACCTACATCATCCCCAGCGTCTTCAACGCCGAGGCGACCAAGGCGGTGGCCAAGGCCGTCGAGACCGCCGCCCGAGCCCGCGAGGAGGCCACGTCCTGACCGGCGGCGACGCCGAGGAGGGGGAGGAGCCGGTCCGCCGCGGCCCGGGCGACGACGGCGTGGCCCGGCTCTTCGGCTGGCTCGCCCTCGTCGTGGCCCTCGTGCTGCAGGTGGCGGGCCTCTACTCGACCTCCCCGCCCCAGCCCGGCGGCGTGCCGGGCCTGGACAAGGTGGCCCACCTCGCGGCGTTCGCCGTGCCCTCCGCCCTGGCGTGGCTGCTGGGCGCCCGGTGGATGGTCGGCGTCCTCGTCGTGCACGCGCTCGTCAGCGAGCCGCTCCAGCACCTGCTGGCGCCGGGGCGGCAGCTGGACCCGTTGGACACGGTGGCCGACCTCGTGGGCGTCGTCGTGGGGGTCGGTCTCGCGGCCCTGCTCCGGAGGAGGACCTGACGCGCGACGGGTCCGGACCGCCACCTACCGCCGCCTCGTGCCGTCGGACCCGTGGATTCGACCAGGTTCGAATCCCTTGAAGGGGTGCCCTCGCCCGCGGAACGGTGGGGGTCCCCGACACAGGAGAGGCCGTCATGGACCAGCCCAGCACGATCCCCGCACCCGCCGCCCGGAGACCGGGCCAGCCGCTCAGCCGCCGCACCCTCGTGGGAGCCGGCCTCGCGACGTCCCTCGCCGCGGCAGCCACCTCGCTCGTCCCCACCGGCGCGCAGGCCGCGGCGGGTGCAGCGGCTCCCGCCGCGGACCCCGCCGGGCGCAGCGTCGTCCTCGTGGGTGCCAACCCCGGGCTGCAGCTCTTCGACGGCGACCGGGTGACCGCCTACGTCTCCGCCTGGCGCGTGGACTGGTCGCCGCGGGGCAGCGGCACGGCGGTCGTCCTCTGGCGCGAGGGGCAGGTCCACCTCTACGGCTCCGACGCGTCCCTGGCGCACTGGCTGGAGCGGGAGTTCACCCGTCACTTCCCCGAGGTCGCGGGTCTGCCGTGGCCGGAGCCCGTCTTCCACCGCCGACCGGCCCGCGTCGACATCGACCTCGCCACCGGCGCCCGCGTCCGCGCCGGGGAGCTGGCCGTCACGATGGGCGACGTCCGCGACCGGCGGTCGTTCGCGACCGACGACTTCCCGCTCGGCGACGTGCCGCACTCGCTGCACCTGGTGCTGGGGCCGTGCTTCCGGGCGCAGGCACGCCTGGGTGCGTCCATCATGGAGGGCAGCATCGTCACGAGCGGCACACCGGAGCGGCCGAGCTCCTCGGCCTTCGTCACCGAGGCAGAGGTGTGGCGACGCTGACGACGCACCCACGGAGGTGATCACCTGGTGGCCATCCACATCCTGGTGGACTCGGACGTGCTGTCCAGGTCCCGCTTCGCCCTCTCGCCCGCCTTCGAGGTGGTCGCCTCCCTGCGGGCGCGGGGCCGCCACCCGGCCGTGCCCCCGGGATGCGTCCACCACCTGCGGCGATGGGAGGACCGGGCCCGCGCCCGGGTCGACGGGCGCACGCTGGACCTGCTCCACGCGCTGGTGCCGACGTCGCACCCCTACACCCCCGACTTCCTCACGCCCCGCCCGACCGGGACGCGCGACACGATCCGCGACTGCGTCGAGGCCATCGCAGGCGCACCGGAGGACGTGGTGGCCTACCACCTCGACATCGGCATCGACGGGCGTGCGGTGCGCCCCGAGGTGGTGGCGCAGTTCGCCTCGGAGGAGGCCTACCGCCGCTGGCGGCGCCCGGCGCCGCCCACCCTGGCCCCCCTGCTGAGGGCGGGCCCTCGCGCGGTGGCGCAGGAGGCGGCCCGTGCGGTCGAGGCCTACTTCGCGGCCGCGGTCGCCGAGGACTGGCCGGACGTCCGTGCCGTGCTGGAGTCCGACGTGGCGCTGCGCGCCGAGCAGATCTCCGCCCGGGGCTGGGCGGCCGTGCTCGAGGACCTCGGCGACCTGACGTGGACGGGCACGGAGGTCACCGTGGAGCGTCCCTTCGAGGGGGTGGTCGACTGGGCCGACGACGGGGTCCTGCTCGTCCCGTCGGCCGGCCACGCCGGCCCCGTGCAGTTCTGCGCGGAGCCCCCGGACAGCCCGGTGCTCGTCTACGCGGCGCGGGGCACGGCCGCCCTCTGGTCGGGCGCGCGACCACGACCGGGCGGGCAGCAGGACGTGGCCGGTCTCATCGGGCCGGGGCGTGGGGCGATCCTGGCGGTCCTCGACCGACCCCGCACGACCCGCGACCTCAGCCGCATCGACGGTCGGTCCGAGTCGACCATCTCCTACCACCTCGGCGTGCTCGCCCGCGCCGGTCTCGTCGCCAAGCGGCGCTCCGGCCGCGGGGTCGCCTACCGCCGCACCGTGCTCGCCGACACCCTTCTGGCGGCGGGTCGGGGAGCCGTCGACGTCGAGGGTGCGTGAGGCCGCCACCGGACCGGGCGAGGGTCCGCGCTGCACGGGTGGCCGCATCCGGCAAGATGGATGGATGGACGGCGCGAGGAGGGCGGGAAGGCCGACGGGCGACGACGTGACCGGGCAGCTGCTCGTGGCCACGCCGCTGACCGGCGACGCCTTCGAGCGGTCGGTCGTCCTCGTGCTGCACCACGACGAGGACGGGGCCCACGGCCTCGTCCTCAACCAGCCGCTGGACGCCACCGTGGACGTCGTGCTGCCCGACTGGCAGCCGTTCGTCACCGCGCCGGGCGTCCTCTTCCAGGGCGGGCCGGTCGGCACCGACACCGCGATGGGCCTGGTCAGCGTGCCCGGCCACGGGGCGGACGACTCCCCGCTCGGCACCCAGCTGCTCTTCGGCGGGATCGGCGTCGTGGACCTCGACGCCCCGGCGCCGCTCGTCGTGCCCGAGCTGGCAGCCTTCCGGATCTTCGTCGGCTACTCCGGCTGGTCGCCCGGCCAGCTGGACGCCGAGATCGCCCAGGGCTCCTGGTACGTCGTGCCGCGCGAGCCCCGGGACCCCTTCCACGACGGCACCGACGACCTGTGGCGCGAGGTCCTGCTGCGCCAGCGCAACAGCCTGTCCTTCGTCACCACCTGGACGCCCGACCCGGAGACCAACTAGTCCCTAGACTGGGGGCATGTCGACCGTCCGCATGTCCGACCAGCCGCTCGACGCGCCGGAGGCCCCCTCCGGCCCAGACACCCGGACCGCGCTGCTGGAGCGCCCGGACACCCGGGTCGAGCCCGACCTGTCCGAGCCGGGCGACCACGAGCGCTTCTCGCACTACGTGCGCAAGGAGAAGATCCTCGAGAGCGCGATGACCGGCAACCCCGTCATCGCGCTGTGCGGCAAGGTCTGGGTGCCCGGACGGGACCCGCAGAAGTTCCCGGTCTGCCCCATGTGCAAGGAGATCTACGACGGGCTCCGCGAGCCGCAGGACGGCGGCGACGGAGGCTCCGGAGGCTCCGGCACCGGGGGCGGCGACCAGGGCTGAGACGCCCGCGGCGGGGCCCTGACGGACCCGTCCGACGCACCGGTACGCCCGCGCCGGGACCGTCCGTGCGGCCACCTACACTGGTCCGGCCATGTCGACGTCTGCCGCCTCCAACCTCCCACCCGCCTACCCGGAGCGAGCAGCGTGGGGGACCGCCGGCAAGCTGAGAGCCTGGCAGGCCGCCGCGCTGGAGCGCTACCTGGCCGAGCGTCCCCGTGACTTCCTCGCGGTGGCCACGCCGGGGGCCGGCAAGACCACCTTCGCGCTGCGGGTGGCCACCGAGCTGCTCGACCGCGGGGAGGTGCAGCGGATCACGGTCGTGGCGCCGACCGAGCACCTGAAGGTCCAGTGGGCCGAGGCCGCCGCCCGCGTGGGGATCCGGATCGACCCGCGCTTCACCAACGGCCAGGGCCGGCACGGCCGCGACTTCGACGGCATCGCGGTGACCTACGCGGGGGTCGCGAGCAAGCCGCTGCTGCACCGCGCCCGCACCGAGGCCGCCCGCACCCTGGTCATCCTGGACGAGGTCCACCACGGCGGGGACGCGCTCTCCTGGGGCGAGGCGGTCCGCGAGGCCTTCGAGCCGGCCACCCGCCGGCTGTCGCTCACCGGGACCCCGTTCCGCTCCGACACGGCCGCGATCCCGTTCGTCCGCTACGAGATGGACGAGGAGGGGATCCTGCGCTCGTCGGCGGACTACACCTACGGGTATGCCGAGGCGCTCCGGGACGGGGTGGTCCGTCCCGTGCTCTTCCTCTCCTACGGCGGGACCATGCGCTGGCGGACGAGGGTCGGCGACGAGCTCGAGGCGCGCCTGGGGGAGCAGCTGACCAAGGACGTCACCAAGCAGGCCTGGCGCACCGCGCTCGACCCTGCCGGCGACTGGGTGCCGAGCGTCCTGCGGGCCGCCGACAAGCGGCTGGGCGAGGTGCGCCGGCACGTCGAGGACGCCGGCGGCCTGGTCATCGCCACCGACCGGTCGTCGGCACGGGCCTACGCCCGGCAGCTGCACGAGATCACCGGGGAGCGCCCCACCGTCGTGCTCTCCGACGACGCGGGCGCCTCCGAGCGGATCGAGGAGTTCGCCGCCGGCACCTCGCGCTGGATGGTCGCGGTGCGGATGGTCTCCGAGGGCGTCGACGTGCCCCGGCTGTGCGTCGGCGTCTACGCCACGTCCACGTCGACGCCGCTCTTCTTCGCCCAGGCGGTCGGCCGCTTCGTGCGGGCGCGCCGCCGTGGCGAGACCGCCTCGGTCTTCCTGCCCAACGTGGCGCTGCTGCTCTCCCACGCCGGCTCGATGGAGATGGAGCGGGACCACGCCCTCAACAAGAAGGCGTCCGACGACGAGGACCAGCTCTGGTCCGAGGAGGAGGGGCTGCTCGCCGCGGCCAACGCGGCCGAGACGGCCTCCGGCGAGCTCGAGGGCAGCTTCGAGGCGCTCGGCTCGGACGCGGAGCTGGACCACGTGCTCTTCGACGCCGAGCAGTTCGGGCTCGGCGGCCTGCCCGGCTCGGAGGACGAGGAGGACTACCTCGGTCTGCCCGGGCTCCTCGAGCCCGACCAGGTCGCGCACGTCCTGCGCGAGCGGCAGAAGAAGCAGGTCGGCCGCGGCGGCGGCCGGCAGCGCGCCGAGGCGGTCTCGGCCCACCGCGCGCTCGCCGAGCACCGCAAGGAGCTCAACAAGCTCGTGTCGGCCTACGCCCAGAAGAAGGGGCAGCCGCACGCCGTCGTCCACGCCGAGCTGCGCCGCACCTGCGGCGGGCCCGAGCTGGCCACGGCGTCGTCCGAGCAGGTGCAGGCGCGCATCGAGCGCATCCGCAACTGGTTCGTCGGTCGGCGCTGACCGCACCGGTAGCCTGCTCGGGTGGCGAACCGACCCGAGACCTCGCAGACCCTCGACCGGGGTCTGCAGGTCCTGCAGGCGCTCGGCACGCCCGGCCACGTGCGCGGCCTGACGATGAGCGAGCTCGCGGCCGAGCTCGGCCTCGCCCGCCCCGTCGTCTACCGGCTCGTCGCCACCCTCGAGGGACGCGACTTCGTGACGCGGGGCGCCGACGGGCGCGTGCGGCTCGCCCTCGGCATCGTCCGGCTCCAGCTGGCGGTGCGGCCGATGCTCGCCGAGGCCGCACGGCCGGTCCTGCGGGCTCTCGCCGACGACGTGGGCGCCACCGCCCACCTGACCGTCGCCGACGGCCAGGAGGCCCTCGCGCTCGTCGTGGTGGAGCCGAGCTGGACCGACTTCCACGTCTCCTACCGCGTCGGCAGCAGGCACCCGCTGAGCCGTGGCGCGGCAGGCCGCGCCATCCTCGAGGCGAGGGCGGGGGAGCGGTCGCCGGTCGTGACCTCCGGCGAGCTGCAGCAGGGGGCGCACGGCCTCGCCGCCCCGGTGGTCGGCGTGCCCGGCCTCGAGGCCTCCGTCGGCGTGGTATCGAGCGCGCCGCTGGAGCAGGGAGCCGTCGCCCAGGCCGTCCTGGGCGCCGCCCGCGCCGGCGCGGCCGCGCTGGCCACGAGCTGACGATGTGGCTGCCGGCCCCGTGTCGGCGTACGGTCGGGGCGTGACCATGGGGACCGACCGGACGACGCTGGCCGTGGCCGTGCTGAGCGGCCTCGTGCTGGCCGGGTGCGCCGTGCACCCCACCACGCCCGGCCCGGCCACGGCCACCACCACGACGACCGGCCCGTCCGACGGTGCGAGCACCACCTCCGCAGCGCCGTCCACGACGTCCGCACCGACCACGACCGCACCGACGTCGAGCGCTCCGACCACGAGCGCGCCCACCACGGCCGCCGCGCCGCCGCCGTCCTGCGAGGAGCAGGTGGCCGCCCGCCTCACCCCGAGGCAGCGGGCCGGGCAGCTGGTGATGGCGGCACTCCATACCGGATCCCCGGCGTCCTCGATGGGACCGACGGTCCAGGAGGGCCACGTGGGCAACGTGCTCTACCTGGGCGGCTGGTCCGCGAGCGTCGGCGACATCGCCGCCGCCTCGGCCACCCTGCAGGAGCTGGCCACGGCGGACGCGACGGGCGGCGTAGGGCTCCTCGTGGCGGCCGACCAGGAGGGCGGCAACGTCCAGCAGCTGCGCGGGCCCGGCTTCTCCGACATGCCGAGCGCCCTGGTCCAGGCCTCCCTCGGTGCCGACGAGCTGGCGCGTCGCGCCGAGGCGTGGGGCGGGGAGCTCGCCGACGCCGGCGTCAACCTCAACCTCGCACCGGTCGCCGACGTCGTGCCGGCCGAGCTCGGCCGCGGCAACGGCCCGATCGGGCAGTGGGACCGCGAGTACGGCTACGA
The DNA here is from genome assembly GCA_964581125.1 of uncultured Ornithinimicrobium sp. GTDB lineage: Bacteria > Actinomycetota > Actinomycetes > Actinomycetales > Dermatophilaceae > Ornithinicoccus. Next base: position 12,930 of record CAZONQ010000017.1, on the reverse strand, counting down.
CCCGCAGACGGTCGCGGCCGGCGTCGTGCCCTTCATCCAGGGCATGGAGGAGGCCGGCGTCGCGACGTCCGTCAAGCACTTCCCCGGGATCGGGCGCATCACCGGCAACCCGGACTTCACCACCGACGGGCTGGTGGACGACGTCCTCACCGCCGACGACCCCTACCTCGACGCCTTCGCCGCCGGCATCGACGCGGGTGCGAGCACGGTCATGGTCAGCTCCGCCCTCTATCCCAAGGTGGATCCGGACCACCCGGCGATGTTCTCCCCGGAGGTGATCGACGGGCTCCTGCGCGACCAGCTGGGCTACGACGGCGTGGTCGTCTCCGACGACGTCAACGCGGCCGCCGTCCGGGGGCTCAGCGGCGTCGACCCCGCCGTCGACCCCGCCGTCGACTTCGTCGCGGCCGGCGGGGACGTCGTGCTCACCGGCGACACGGCCTCGGCGCCGCAGCTGGTGGAGCGGATCGCGCAGGCGGCGGAGAGCGACGAGGACTTCGCCGAGAAGGTGGACGCCTCGGTGCACCGCGTGCTCGCGCTCAAGGAGTCGCTCGGTCTGCTGCCCTGCGACGGGTGAGGGGACGTCAGCCGGATCGCTGCACGAGCGGCAGCGTGCGGTAGGGCACCCGCGTCGACAGGCAGATCACCGTGGAGGACCGCTCCACGAAGGGGTGCGAGACCACCTCGTCGATGACCCGCTGCAGGTCGGGGTTGTCCCGCGCCACGACGCGGATCATCAGGTCGCCCGAGCCGGTGATCGTGTGCGCCTCCAGGACCTCCGGTATGGAGCTCACGTGCGCCACGACGGGTCCGCCGCCCGTGCCCTGACGGATCTCCAGGGTGCAGAAGGCCATGACGGGGTAGCCCAGCTGCGCCGGGTCCAGCTGCGGCGCGAAGCTGCGGATCACGCCGCGGGCGACCAGCTTGTCCAGCCGGCTCTGCACGGTGCCGCGCGCCACCCCGAGGCGGCGGGACGCCCCGAGCACGCCCACGCCGGGGTCCTCGTCGAGCAGCGCGAGCAGCCGGGCGTCGAGGTCGTCGATCTGTCGGGACATGGACAAAGTGTGCATCATGTCCAGCCCTCGGCAGGACAGTCTGCGCACGGTGACCACCCGCCCGGGCGGAGCTTGCGCTGCATACCTCCCGGGGCGCACGCTCGGAGAATGACCGACACCGCCGTCAACCTCACCGCCCAGGAGCTCGAGGCCGACCTCGAGCTCGACCAGCTCAAGCAGCTCGTCGGCCTGGTGCCCTACGACCAGACCACGGACGTCTTCCCCGTCACCGGCTGGGACGCCATCGTCTTCGTCGTCGGCAACGCCACGCAGACCGCCCACTACTACCAGTCCGCCTTCGGCATGGAGCTCGTCGGCTACGCCGGCCCCGAGACCGGCAACCGCGACCACAAGTCTTTCGTGCTCAAGAGCGGCTCGATCAAGTTCGTCATCAAGGGCGGCGTCGACCCCGAGAGCGAGCTGCACGACCACGTCCGCCGCCACGGCGACGGCGTCGTCGACATCGCCCTGGAGGTCCCGGACGTCGACAAGTGCATCGAGCACGCGCGGTCCATCGGCGCGACCGTGCTCCAGGAGCCGGAGGACCTGGAGGACGAGCGCGGCAAGGTCCGCGTCGCGGCGATCGCGACCTACGGCGAGACCCGGCACACGCTCGTGCAGCGCACGGGCGAGGGCTACGGCTACGACGGCCCCTACCTGCCCGGCTACGTCGAGAAGAGCTCGACCTACGTCAAGCGGGAGGGCGAGCCCAAGCGCCTCTTCCAGGCCCTCGACCACATCGTCGGCAACGTCGAGCTGGGCAAGATGGACCAGTGGGTGGAGTTCTACAACAAGGTCATGGGCTTCGTGAACATGGCCGAGTTCATCGGTGACGACATCGCCACCGACTACTCCGCGCTGATGTCCAAGGTCGTCGCCAACGGCAACCACCGGGTCAAGTTCCCGCTCAACGAGCCGGCCGTGGCCAAGAAGAAGTCGCAGATCGACGAGTACCTCGAGTTCTACCGGGGCCCCGGCGCCCAGCACCTGGCGCTGGCGACCAACGACATCCTCGCCACCGTCGACCACATGCGCGCCAACGGCATCGAGTTCCTCGACACCCCGGACTCCTACTACGAGGACCCCGAGCTGCGGGAGCGGATCGGCAAGGTCCGCGTCCCGATCGAGGAGCTGCAGAAGCGCGGCATCCTCGTCGACCGCGACGAGGACGGCTACCTGCTTCAGATCTTCACCCGGCCCGTGCAGGACCGCCCGACCGTCTTCTTCGAGCTCATCGAGCGGCACGGCTCGCTCGGCTTCGGCAAGGGCAACTTCAAGGCGCTCTTCGAGGCGATCGAGCGCGAGCAGGACAAGCGCGGCAACCTCTGACCCGCGTCCCGACCGACGGGCGGCGCACCTCGAGGGCGAGGTGCGCCGCCCGTCCGCCGTCGCTGCCCTAAGGTCGTCCCATGCCCGAGACCCCGCAGCAGTGGTACGAGCGCACCCGGCGCGCGATCGCGTCGGACGGCTACCGGGAGGTCGACCTGCAGCAGTGGTCGTCCTGGCCGTGGACAGGGACGCTGGCGACCAAGCAGCTCGACCCGCCAGCGGCGTCGGAGCCGGAGCGGGCCGGCGCCGGGGGAGTGGGGTGCCGCACCTGCGAGTCGGTCGCCGCGCTCGGGCACGGAGAGTCGCCCGACCAGGGGAACGTCGTGTGGCACGACGACCTCTTCTTCCTGGGCGTGCCGTTCGAGCCGCGGTCGCTGCCCTTCGCCCTCTTCCTCATGCCGCGCCGGCACGCCGACCTGCAGGACCTCGACGAGCAGGAGGCGGCGCGGCAGGGGGTGCTCCTGACGGCGGTCGAGCGGGCCGCCCGCGCCGTCCTCGACGTGCCCCGGATCCAGGTCGCCCGGTGGGGCGACGGGGGCGAGCACCTGCACTGGTGGCTCTACGCGCGCCCCACCGGCATGCTGCAGCTGCGGGGCACCTTCCTGTCGCACTGGGACGACCTCCTGCCGCCGGTCCCGGCGGAGCAGTTCCGCGCCGACCAGCTGCTCGTCGTCGACGAGCTGGTCCGGGAGGTCGGGGGACGGTCCGCGAGGAGCTGACCCGGGACAGGCTGTGGACGCTGCTGCGGGGGAGGCGCGCGGGCATGGCAGGGTTAGACCCATGAGCCAGCAAGCAGGGTGGTACGACGACCCGCAGAACCCCGACGACCTCCGCTACTGGGACGGCGTCCAGTGGACCGACCACACCAGTCCCAAGCGCAAGCCGGGCCTGGACCAGGCCGGTCAGGCCGCGCAGAGCACCTGGGGCCAGGCGCCCGGGCAGCAGCAGGGCCAGGCGCCCGGGCAGCAGCAGGGCCTGCCGGCGGCCGGTGGTCAGGAGCCCGGCAACCCCTGGGCGACCGGCGGCACGCAGCCGCCCTTCCAGGGGCAGCAGTGGCAGCAGCCGATGCCCGGCGGGCAGCAGTGGCAGCAGCCGGTCGGGCCGACCACCCCCGACGGCCAGCCCCTCGCCGGCTGGTGGCACCGGGTCGGCGCCCGGATCATCGACGGCATCCTCCTCGGCGTCGTGGGCGCCGCGCTCGTGCCCGTCCTGGCCCCGGGCTACTGGGAGGGCCTCATGGACTGGACCATGTCGGCCAGCGACCCCTTCGCGCCGCTGCCCGCCGACCTCGCCGCCAAGCAGCTGCGCTGGACGCTGGGCATCGGCGTGCTGGGCATCGTCTACGAGGTGGTCATGGTGACCCTGCTCGGCGGGACGGTCGGCAAGCTCATCACGGGCCTGCGCATCCGGCTGCGCGACGCGCCGGGTCACATCGGCTGGGGCCCGTCGGCGCTGCGGGCGCTGGTCTACCAGGGGCCGGGCGTGCTGTCCCAGCTCAACGCGGCGCTGAGCTTCCTCGGGCTCTTCACGCTGCTCAACGTCCTCTGGCCGCTGTGGGACTCCCACAACCAGGCCCTCCACGACAAGGTGGCCAGGACCAACGTGGTGCGGCACCGCTGAGGCGCGCGCACGTCATACCGCCGGAAGCACCGTCCCGGAGACCTCGGCGAGCCCGACGACCGCACCGTCGGGTCCCGGGGCGGTGGCCGTGATCGTCACGGTGTCGCCGTCCTCCAGGAAGGTGCGGGTCGACCCGTCGTCCAGCGTCAGCGGCTCGGCGCCCGACCAGGTGAGCTCGAGCAGGCTGCCGCGCTGGGCCGGGTCGTCCCCGGACACGGTTCCGGAGGCGAAGAGGTCCCCGCTGCTCAGGCTGGCGCCGTTGACCGTCATGTGCGCCAGCATCTGGGTGGGCGACCAGTACATCCCCCGGTAGGGCGGGCGGGAGACGAGCGTGCCGTTGACCCGGACCTCCATCGTGACGTCGAGCCCGAACATCGCCTCCTGCGAGCCGCGCAGGTAGGGCAGCGGCTCGGGGTCCTGGGCGGGCAGCGGCACCCGCGCGGCCTCCAGGGCGGCCATCGGGGTGATCCACGCCGCGACCGAGGACGCGAAGGACTTGCCGAGGAAGGGCCCGAGCGGGACGTACTCCCAGGCCTGGACGTCCCGGGCCGACCAGTCGTTGAAGAGCGCCACGCCGAAGAGGTGGTCGACCGCCCCGTCGACGCTCACGCGCGAGCCGAGCGGCGTCGAGCCGCCGACGACGAAGCCGAGCTCGGCCTCGATGTCGAGCCGCACGCTCGGGCCGAAGACGGGCGCGGGGTCGTCCTTGCCCCTGCGCTGGCCGGTCGGCCGGACGACGTCGGTGCCGCTCACCACGACGGTCGAGGAGCGGCCGTGGTAGCCGATCGGCAGGTGCTTCCAGTTGGGCGTCAGCGCTGCGCCGTCGGGCCGGAAGATGCGGCCGACGTTGGTCGCGTGCTGCTCGCTGGCGTAGAAGTCGACGTAGTCCCGCACCTCGAGGGGCAGGTGCAGCGCGACGTCGGCGAGCGGGTGCAGGTGCGGCTCGAGCTCAGCGCGCCCGCCCTCGTCGGCCAGGGTCGTCTGCAGCCAGTCCCGCAGCCCCGCCCAGGCCTCCGGGCCGAGCTCGAGGAACGGGTTGAGCGTGGCCCCGGAGAGGGCATCCGCCCACGGCAGGCCGGCGGCGCGGCTCGCGGCGCGCAGGTCGAGGGCGTGGTCGCCGACCCGCACGGCCAGCCGCACGTCGTGCCCGTCGGTGCTGAAGGCGCCGTAGGGCAGGTGGTGCGGCCCGAAGGGGTGGTCGGCGGGCAGGTCGGTCGGTCCGGTCACTGGGTCTCCTTCGTGGGGGTATGGGGTGGGTCGGCCAGCAGGTCCAGCGCGGCCAGGCCGTCGAGCGGGTCGAGCACGCCGCAGCAGCCGAAGGAGACGAAGCGGGCGCGCACGCCGGCCGCCTCGTCCTCGTCCAGCTCCCGGACGGCCGTCGCTAGCCCGGCGGCGTCGCGCGAGGCGAGCGTGCCGACGAGGTCGTCGGCGTCGGCGCCGGCCTCGAGGCGGTGCGTCGCGACGAGCACGTTGAGCGCGCCGTGCTGGTCCTCGGGGGCGTCTCCGTCGACGCCGGGGGCGGTCGTCGCGACGGCGTGGTGGAGGCCGCCGGTCAGCTTGAACGGCAGCCGACGGTCCCGGACGGCGAGCAGGAAGGCGGCCAGCTCCTCGGGGGTCGGGACCGGTGCCGCCGGGGTGGCCTGGGTGCGCAGCTTGGCCAGCACGGTGGCGCCCTCGTCGGTCGCCGCGGCGACGTCGTCCAGGGCGCGGCGCTGGGCCGAGGGGTCGCGGGGCACCTCGACCGCGACGGGGACGCCGGGGTCGAGCGCGGCGCGCCACCGCCCGTCCCCGCCGTGGGCCACCTCGACCGAGGCCACCTGCAGGTGCGGGCTGGCGTCGACCGTGGCCACCGCCGCGAGGAGCTCCTCCACCGCCGTCCCGGCGCGGGCGATCACGCCGACGTCCACCGGGTGGTCCACCGGGCGCGGGCCGGGCCCCGCGGCGGCGGCCTCGACCAGGGAGGCGGCGCCGGAGGTGCCGACGAGCAGCGGACCCAGCAGGTCTCCATACCGTCCGGCGCGGAGCGCGAGGTGGCCGGACCAGGCCTGCGGGACGGGGGCGTCGCCGGGCGGGAAGACGGCGGCGTCGTCGACCCAGCGGCGGAAGAGCGAGCGGGGCGGCGGCGACGTTGACATGCCCGGCACGCTACTGCATGGTGACAGGAGAGAGGACGTCGCCGTCCGTCATGCGGACGCCCGACGTCCCCGCGGCACACCCCTTCAGACCAGCCCGCGAGAACGGAGCTCCCATGGCCCACTACCGCAGCGTCGGCAACGTCCCCCCGAAGCGGCACACCCAGCACCGCGACGAGCAGGGCCACCTGTACTACGAGGAGCTGATGGGGGAGGAGGGCTTCTCCAGCGACTCCAGCCTGCTCTACCACCGCAACATCCCCTCGGCCATCGCCGACGCGCGGGTGTGGGACCTGGGCGACATGTCGACCGTGCCCAACCACCCGCTGCTGCCGCGGCACCTGAAGCTGCACGACCTCTTCGTCGAGTCGCGGGACGAGGACGGCACCCCGACGCTGCAGACCGGCGTCGACGTGGTGACCGGGCGCCGGCTGGTCCTGGGCAACGGCGACGTGCGGCTCCTCTACGTGGTCGCCGACACGCCCAGCCCCTACTACCGCAACGGCATCGGCGACGAGTGCCTCTACGTCGAGCGCGGCGGCGCCCGGGTGGAGACCGTCTTCGGGGCGTTCGAGGTGGGGGAGGGGGACTACGTGGTCATCCCGCGGGCGACCACCCACCGCTGGATCCCCTACGCGGAGGGGCATCCGGACTACTCGGAGCCGCTGCGCGTCTACGTCATCGAGGGCAACAGCCACATCGGCCCGCCCAGGCGCTACCTGTCCCGCTTCGGCCAGCTGCTGGAGCACGCGCCGTACTGCGAGCGGGACCTGCGCGGGCCCGAGGGGCCGCTGCTCGCCGAGGACGTCGGCGCCGACCCCGGGGAGCGCACCGACGTCTACATCAAGCACCGCGGCGGCGGCGAGCACAGCAGCGGCGGCCTGGTCGGGACGGTCTACACCTACCCCTACCACCCCTTCGACGTGGTGGGCTGGGACGGCTGCCTCTACCCCTACGTCTTCAACGTCTCCGACTTCGAGCCCATCACGGGGCGGGTGCACCAGCCGCCGCCGGTCCACCAGGTCTTCGAGGGCCACAACTTCGTGGTCTGCAACTTCGTGCCGCGCAAGGTCGACTACCACCCGCTGTCGATCCCGGTGCCCTACTACCACTCCAACGTCGACTCCGACGAGATCATGTTCTACGTCGACGGCGACTACGAGGCGCGCAAGGGCTCGGGCATCGGCAAGGGCTCGATCTCGGTGCACCCCGGGGGCCACGCCCACGGGCCGCAGCCGGGCGCCACGGAGAAGTCGATCGGCGTGCACTACTTCGACGAGACCGCCGTCATGGTGGACACCTTCCGGCCGCTCGAGCTCGGCGAGGCCGGGCGGGCGGTGGACGACGGGCGCTACGCGGGGTCGTGGGGCCGGGGTCTGGCCGGCGGCGGCGAGGACGAGGTCTTCTCCACCAGCTGAGCGGAGGCGACGTCGGGCCGGCTCAGACCAGGGTGACGCCGGCCGAGCGCAGCTCCTCGAGGGCCGCCTCGGTCGTCTCCGGGGAGACGCCGGCGACGAGGTCGAGCAGCACGGTCGTGCCGAAGCCCTCACGGACGGCGTCCAGCGCGGTGGCCCGGACGCAGTGGTCGGTGGCGATGCCGACGACGTCGACCTCCCGCACCTCGCGCTCGCGCAGCCACTCGGCCAGGCCGGTGCGCCGTCCGTGGGACTCGGTGGTGCCCTCGAAGCCGCTGTAGGCCGCCTCGTGCTCGCCCTTGCGGAAGACCGCCTCGACGTGCCCGAGGGCCGGGGCGAGGGCCGGGCTGAACTCCGCGCCCGGCGTCCCGGCGCGGCAGTGCACCGGCCAGGAGGTGCGGAAGTCCGGCGTGTCCGACCAGTGGTCGCCGGGGTCGACGTGCCAGTCGGCGGTGGCGACGACGGCGGCGTAGTCCTGGCCGTGCGCGGCCAGGTGCTCGCCGACACCTCCGGCCACGGCCGTGCCGCCCTCGACGCCGAGCGAGCCTCCCTCGCAGAAGTCGTTCTGCACGTCCACGATGATCAGCGCCCTGCTCATGGGTCAGCTCCAGTCGTCCAGGTAGGTGGTGGGGATCGCGGGGTCGCCGTGGGAGAGCCGCAGCGCGCGCGGCGGCAGCTCGGCCCGGGCCATGGCGTGGTGCTCGCGGGCGGTGCGGGCGTCGGTGGGGGCCACGACCTCGCCGCGCTCGACGAGGCGGACGAGCAGCTCGCGGTCGTCGCCGTCGTCCTGCGGGCGCTCGTCGATCCCGACGATCTCGGCCTCGGCGAGGCCCTCCGCCGAGCGGCGGCGCAGCGCGAACTTGCGCCCACCCACCGACGCCTTGTCCTTGCTGGCCTTGGCCACGCCCTCCATCACTCCGGCGTCGCTCTCCCGGCTGACCAGCTTGTAGACCATCCCGGCCGCCGGGTGCCCCGAGCCGGTGACGACGCTGGTGCCCACGCCGTAGCGGTCGACCGGCGCCGCCTGCAGCGCCGCGATGGCGTGCTCGTCCAGGTCGGAGGTCACGACGATCTGGGTGCCGGTCGCGCCGAGCCGGTCCAGCTGCGCCCTCACCTCGTGCGCCTGGCCCAGCAGGTCGCCGGAGTCCAGGCGGACGGCGCCCAGCTCCGGCCCGGCCAGCTCGACGGCGACCTCGACCGCGCCGGTGACGTCGTAGGTGTCCACCAGCAGCGTGGTGCGCAGCCCGAGGCTGGCGAGCTGGGTGGCGAAGGCCTCGCGCTCGGTGTCGTGCAGGAGCGTGTAGGAGTGCGCGGCCGTCCCGGCGGTCGGTATGCCGTGCCGGCGCCCCGCCTCGAGGTTGGACGTCGACCCGAACCCGGCGACGTAGGCCGCGCGCGCCGCGGCCACCGCCGACTCCTCGTGGGTGCGCCGCGAGCCCATCTCGATGCAGGGGCGGTCGCCGGCCGCGGCGGTCATCCGGGAGGCCGCCGAGGCGACGGCCGAGTCGTGGTTGAGGACCGACAGCACCAGGGTCTCGAGGACGACGCCCTCGGCGAAGGTCGACTCGACCACGAGGAGCGGGGAGCCGGGGAAGTAGACCTCGCCCTCGGCATACCCCCACACGTCCCCCGAGAAGCGGTAGGCGGCGAGCCAGTCGAGGGTGCGCTCGTCGACCACCCCGCGCTCGCGCAGGAAGGTGAGCTCCTCGTCGCCGAACCGGAAGTCGCGCAGCGCCTCCAGGACGCGGCCGGTGCCGGCGACGACGCCGTAGCGGCGGCCGTCGGGCAGGCGCCGGGCGAAGGCCTCGAAGACGCACCGCCGGTCGGCGTGCCCGCTGGCCAGCGCGGCCTGGACCATCGTCAGCTCGTAGTGGTCGGTCAGCAGCGCCGTGCTCGCGTTCACGTCCCCCAGCCTAGACGCGCCTGCCTAGAGTGGACCCGTGCCCGTCGACACCCCGCAGCCGCCCGCCCCGCCCGCCGGGCCGCAGACGACGCCCGAGGAGAAGGGCGGCGTCGCGGTCCTCGACCGCCCGGAGGCCGACACCCCCTGGGTGACGCTGGTCTGGAACGACCCCGTCAACCTCATGAGCTACGTCACCTGGGTCTTCCAGACCCACTTCGGCTACCCCCGGGCCAGGGCGGAGGCGCTCATGATGGACGTGCACACCAAGGGTCGGGCGGTCGTGTCCACGGGCACCCGCGAGAAGTGCGAGGCCGACACCGAGGCGATGCACGGCTACGGGCTGTGGGCCACCTTCCAGAAGGACGACTGAGGGCATGGCGTCCGTCTTCCGTCGCCGCGGCGAGCGGCTCGTGGCCTCCTTCGACGCCGAGGAGGTGGCCGTCGTCGTCCACGTGCTGGAGCTGACCCGCGCGTTCGTCGCCCCCGAGCGCCCCGAGAGCGGCGACCCCTTCCTCGACCTGGTGGCGGGGCTCGGCGACGAGGTCGACCCGGAGGAGCCCAGCGACCCGGCGCTCGCCCGGCTGCTGCCCCCGGCCTCCAGGGACGACGCCGGGCAGGCCGCCGAGTTCCGCCGGCTCACCGAGCACGGCCTGCGCCAGCGCAAGGCCGCCACGATCAGCACCGCGCTGCACGCGCTGCGGTCCGCCACCCCGCCGACGCTGGACATCGACCTCGACCAGGGGCGGGCGCTCGCGGTGGCCCTCACCGACGCGCGGCTGATCCTGGGGGAGCGCCTCGGGCTGCGCACCGACGAGGACTCCGACCGGCTGCACGAGCAGCTCGAGGCGGCCCTGGCCGGCGAGGTCGAGCTCGACCCCGGCACGGCCCAGAAGATGGCCTACTACGACTTCCTCTCCTGGCTGCAGGAGTCGGTGACGACGGCGCTGATGTCCCGCTGATCGGCCAGTATCCTGTGGCCACCATGACGACTCACCCCGCTCCCGCCTCCCCGACCGAGGACGCCGAGGTCACCGGCGCCGACGTCCGCGTCCGCTTCGCCCCGAGCCCGACCGGCACCCCGCACGTCGGCATGGCGCGCACCGCGCTGTTCAACTGGGCCTTCGCCCGGCACCACGGCGGCACGCTCGTCTTCCGGATCGAGGACACCGACGCCGCCCGGGACAGCGACGAGTCGGCGGCCCAGCTCACCGACGCCCTGGCCTGGCTGGGGCTGGACTACGACGAGGGGCCCGGCGTGGGCGGCCCCTACGGCCCCTACCGGCAGAGCGAGCGGCGCCAGCACCACGACGAGGTGGCCCGGCAGCTGGTCGAGGCCGGCCTGGCCTACGAGTCCTTCTCGACGCCGGAGGAGGTGGAGGAGCGTCACCGCGCCGCGGGACGCGACCCCAAGCTCGGCTACGACAACCACGACCGCGACCTCACCGAGGCGCAGCGGGCGGACTACCGGGCGGAGGGTCGCGAGCCGGTCCTGCGCCTGCGGATGCCCGACGAGGACATCACCTTCCACGACCTGGTCCGCGGCGAGGTGACCTTCCGCGCCGGGTCGGTGCCCGACTTCGTCATCGTGCGCGGCAACGGCCAGCCCCTCTACACGCTGGTCAACCCGGTCGACGACGCGATGATGCGCATCACCCACGTCATCCGCGGCGAGGACCTGCTGTCCTCGACCCCCCGCCAGATCGCCCTCTACCGGGCGCTGGTGGAGATCGGCGTGGCCGAGCGCGTGCCGACCTTCGGCCACCTGCCGCTCGTCCTGGGGGAGGGCAGCAAGAAGCTGTCCAAGCGCGACCCGCAGTCCGACCTCTTCCTGCACCGCGAGCGCGGCTTCGTCCGCGAGGGCATGATCAACTACCTCGCGCTGCTCGGCTGGGCCATCGGGCCCGACCGCGACGTCTTCACCCCCGAGGAGCTGGTCGCGGCCTTCGACGTCCGCGACGTCAACCCCAACCCCGCCCGGTGGGACCAGAAGAAGGCCGAGGCCATCAACGCCGACCACATCCGCATGCTCCCGGTGGCCGAGCTGACCAGCCGGCTGCTGCCGGTGCTGCGCGAGGCCGGCGTCCTCGGCCCGCAGAGCAGCATGGGGGAGCTCGCCCGGCTCAAGCAGGTCGTCGAGCTGATCCAGACGCGGATCCAGGTCCTCTCCGAGGCGGTCCCGCTCGTGGCGCCGTTCTACGTGCAGGGCGCGCAGCTGCCGATCGCCGACGACGCACGGGCCCAGCTCAAGGACGACGCGGGCGCGGTCCTCGACGCCGCGCTGGCCGCCCTCGAGCCGATCCCGGGCCGGTTCCCGGCACCGCTGGGCGGTGGGGTGGAGTGGACCACCGGGCGCATCGAGGGCGCCCTGCGCGAGGCGCTGGTCGACGGGATGGGGCTCAAGCCGCGGTTCGCCTTCGGTCCCCTGCGCACGGCCGTGTCCGGGCAGCGGATCAGCCCGCCGCTCTTCGAGTCGATGGAGATCCTCGGCAAGGACGAGACGCTGGAGCGGCTGCGCCGCCTGCGCTCGGAGCTCTGAGGCCCGCCGTGGGCGCCGAGCGGGCAGGTGCCGGCGAGCTGGTCCGCGTGCTGCCGCCGCGCGACGGCGTGCGCGGCGTCCTGCTCGACGTCGACGACACCCTCATCGGCACCCGCGCAGCCATGGTCGAGGCCGGCCGGGTCGCCGCGGGGGAGCTGTGGCCGGACGCGGACCCGGAGCGGGTCGAGCACGCCGGCCGCCGCTACCGCGAGGACCCGGGAGGATACTTCCGGGCCTTCACGCGCGGGGAGCACGCCTTCGAGGAGATGCGCGCCCTCCGCGTCCGGGACGTGGCGGCCTGGCTCGGGCAGGACGAGACGCAGGTCGACCTGCCCCGGTGGACCGTGCACTTCGACCGTGCCTTCGCCGGGGCGCTGCGGGTCTTCGACGACGTGGTGGAGGCGCTGGAGGCCTGCCGGGACCTCGGCTGGCGCACGGCCCTCCTGACCAACTCCTCCGCCTCCTACACGCGCACCAAGCTCGACCAGGCCGGCCTGACCGAGGTCGTCGAGGAGCTCACCTGCGGCGTCGTGACCAGGGACACGCTGGGCCTGGGCAAGCCGGCCCCCCGCGTCTTCCACCACGGGTGCTCCGTCATGGGCCTGGGGCCGGGCCAGGTCGTCTACGTCGGGGACGAGCTCGACGTGGACACGTGCGGGGCCCTCGAGGCAGGTCTCGGAGCGGCGTGGCTGCGGCGGCCGGGCTACGAACGGCCCGACGAGCACGTCAGCCACGCCGCGTCCCACGGGCTCCACCCGGCCGGTGCCCTGACCGAGGTGCTGGACGCCCTCGTCGCGGGGCGGGGGACCGGACCCGGATTTGGGTCCGGCGCGGACTCGGGGTAAGGTTTCTCCTCGGTTCGTCGGCCCTGGGAACAGGGCCGGGGATACCCCCTTGGGGTATGGTGTAATTGGCAGCACGACTGATTCTGGTTCAGTTA
>CAZONQ010000016.1:0-28489 GCA_964581125.1 uncultured Ornithinimicrobium sp. | reverse complement strand
GCGCGTCGCGCAGCGCCTGCACGACGTCGACGGGCTCGGCGTCCGACTCCTCGATGGTCTGCGTGTAGTAGCGGCCGAGGCCGTCGAGGGTGTGGCCGCGCTGGACGACGACGCCCGTCGGCGGCACGTCGGCGATCTTGATCGTGTTGTTCTCGCTGGCGACGATCGCCTCGGACAGGTCGACGCCCACCTTCTTGGCGTCGACGTCGAAGGCGGCGACGAACTCGACGTCGCCCACGTGGTAGTCGCCGAAGCGGACGTGCATGAGACCCGGCACGGTCGCGGTCGCGTCGGCGTCCTTGTAGTACTCCACGCCCTGGACGAGGGAGCTGGCGCAGTTGCCCACACCGACGATCGCCACGCGCACCGAACCCATCAGGTCATCTCTCCTTGACTCACGCCTCGGGCGGCCGACCGGCCGCCCGCTCTAGCACAACCATCCACGGTACCCCCGCATTCCGACCGTTCTCCCAGCACCCGCAGGGCACAATGACCCGGTGACCTCCTCCACCCCACCGCCCCGCACCCGTCGCGACGCGCGGGCCGCCCGGCGGCGCGGGCGCCCCGGGCGCTGGCGCCGGATCCTGCTCTGGCTGGTCGGCCTGGGCCTGCTCGGGGTCGCCGTGCTGGCCGCCGCCTTCGTCGTGGCCTACCAGCGGACGGAGATCCCCGCGCCCAACGACTTCGCCGACGCCCAGAGCACGATCCTCTACTACGCCGACGGCGAGACCGAGCTGGCGAGGTTCACCGGGGGCTACGACCGCGAGGAGGTGCCGCTGTCGCAGGTGCCGGACCACGTGCAGAAGGCGGTGCTCGCCGCGGAGGACCGCACCTTCTACGACAACGAGGGCGTCTCGGTCACCGGCACGCTGCGCGGCGCGTGGCGCACGCTGACGGGCGGCACGGTGCAGAGCGGGTCGACGATCACGCAGCAGTACGTCAAGAACTACTACCTCACCGCCGACCAGACGCTCACCCGCAAGTTCCGCGAGATCATGATCTCGATCAAGATCGACAACGAGCTCTCCAAGGACGAGATCCTCGGCAACTACCTCAACGTCATCTACTTCGGGCGCGGCGCCTACGGCATCCAGACCGCCAGCGAGGCCTACTTCGGCAAGGACGTCTCCGAGCTGACCGAGGCCGAGGGCGCCTTCCTCGCCGCGGTGATGAACGCGCCGTCCCTCTTCGACCCCCACTACGCCGAGGGCAACCAGGAGCGGGCCGAGGCCCGCTGGACCTACGTCGTCGACGGCATGGTCGAGCAGGGCTGGCTGGACGCCGCCACCCGCGAGGGTATGGAGTTCCCCGAGGTCGAGGAGCCCTCGCCGACCACCGCCTCCCAGGGGGTCGAGGGCTACGTCGCCCAGGAGGTCCGCGCCGACCTGCGCGACCTGCTGGGCCTGGAGGACGCCGAGATCGACACCGGCGGCCTGCGGGTGACGACGACGATCGTCGAGAAGCACCAGGACGCCGCCGTGGAGGCGGTGGAGGCGTTCCGGCCGACCGGCGAGGGCGCGGAGGACATCACCACGGCGCTCACCGCGGTCCGCCCCGGCGACGGCGCGATCACCGCGATGTACGGCGGGGAGGACTACCAGCAGACCCAGCTCAACGCGGCCACCTCGGCGCGGGTCCAGGCCGGGTCGCTGTTCAAGCCGGTCACGCTCCTGGCCGCCGTCGCCGACGGGGTCGACACCACGACGACCTTCGAGGGCCCGAGCCCGATGACCTTCGGGACCGGCGAGGGCGAGGTGGAGGTGCGCAACTTCCGCGACATCTCCTTCGGCACCCTCGATCTGCGCGTCGCGCTGGCGGAGTCGGTCAACACCATCTACGTCCAGCTCAACGAGGTCGTGGGGCCGGAGAGGACGGTCGAGGCGGCGGTCGACCTGGGCGTCCCCGAGGACACCCCCGGGCTGGGCACCGACCTCACCAACGTGCTGGGCACGGCCTCGCCGACGCTCGTGGAGATGACCAACGCCTACGCGACGATCGCCGCCGAGGGCGAGCGCGCGGAGCCCTACCTCGTGGAGCGCGTCACCACGGCGGGCGGCGACGTCACCTACGAGGCGGACCCGCAGACCGAGCGGACGGTCGACGCGGACGTCGCGGCCGACGTGATCGACGCGATGACCTACGTCATGACCCAGGGCTCGGGCACCACCGCCGGCGACGTCGGGCGGCCGGTCGCCGGCAAGAGCGGCACGAGCGAGAACAACGTGTCCGCGTGGTTCGACGGCTTCGCCCCGCAGCTGGCCGCCGGCGTCGTCATGTACAAGGGCGACGGCACGGTGCCGATGCAGGACGTCGACGGGCTCGACCAGGTCACCGGCGGCACCTTCCCCGCGCAGGTCTGGGGCGAGTTCATGCGGGGCGCGCTGGAGGGCGAGGAGGTCGTGCCCTTCCCGCCGCGGGTGGGCGTCGGCGAGGTCCTCTCCACGACCGAGGCCCCGCAGGAGACCGAGGTCGTCACCGCGGAGCCGGAGGAGACCACCACCGAGGAGCCCGAGGAGACCACGACCGAGGAGCCCGAGGAGACGACCACCGAGGAGCCCGAGGCGACCACCTCGCCGGAGCCCACGCCCACCGGTCCGTCCCCGACGCCGACCGCGCCGCCGACGACGGAGCCCCTGCCGACGGAGACCACGGTGCCGGAGCCGACCGACCCCGGCGACGGGCAGGAGCCGCCAGGCCAGGGCGGCGACCCGCCGGGCGAGGGGGTCGGCCCGCCCGGGCAGGACGCCCCTCAGCCGACCGGCTGACCCGCCTACGCTTGCGCCCATGAGGGTCACCCGGGAGCGGACGCGCCGCGACGTGCCCTACCGGGCCCCCTCGTGGTCGGACCCGGTGGTCGCGCGCGCCACGGGGGTGGTCGGGGGCCCGCTCGGCCGGTATGCCGTCGTCGGCGCCCGCGGGCTGACGGGCGTCGCCGCCGCGCTCGCCCTCCTCGGCACCGCGATGCTGGCGCTCGGCGTCTGGCAGAAGGGCCACTGCCTCATGAAGGGGTGGAGCACCCCCGACCAGTTCTGGCGCGCCTGCTACTCCGACCTGCCGGTGGTGCACGTCAGCTCGCCGCTGGCCTCCCGCTCCCTGCCCTGGAGCGGGGAGATCCCCTCGGACCAGCCGCCGCTGTCCGGCCTGGTGATGTGGCTCGTGGCGCGGGTGTCCCCCTCCGCGGGCCCGGGCGTGGCCGCCCAGGACTGGGTCTTCGTGATCTGGGGGCTGGCGTGCGTGCTGCTGCTCGCGGCCGCCACGGTCGCCGCGGTGGCGATGCTCCCGCGCGACCCCTGGCACGCCGCGCACCTGGCGGTCAGCCCGGTGCTGGTGACGCTCGCGCTCGTCTCCACCGACCTGCTCGGCGTCGCCCTCACCCTGCTCGGGGTGTGGGCCTGGCGGCGGGGGCACGGCTGGACCGGCGGGGCGCTCCTCGGCCTGGCGCTGCTCGTCCGTCCCTTCCCCCTGGTGTGGGTGGCCGCGGTCGTCCTGCTCAGCCTGCGGCCGGGCCGGACCCGCGACGACCGTCTCCGTGCCGCCCAGGTCGTCGTGGGGGCGGTCCTGGCGGCCCTCGCCGTCGTCGTGCCGCTGCAGCTGGTCGAGCCGCGGTCGCTCACCGGGGCGGTGGACTGGTGGGGCCAGGAGGCGGGCTACGGGGCGCTGCAGATGGTGCCCGCGCTCTTCGGGGCACCGCTGCTCCCGGCCACCACGACCGTCGTCGCCGTGGCGGGCTGGCTGGCCGCGCTGGTGGTCGGGGCGTGGCTGCTGCGTCGGGCCGGTCGGCGGCCCGGTCCCGTCCAGCTCGCCGCGGCGATGACCGCGGTGGTCGCGCTGACGGCGCCGAGCCTGTCCGTCCAGTCCGGGCTGTGGGTGCTGCCGCTGCTGGCCCTGTCCTCGCGCCTTTGGTGGGAGCACCTGCTGTGGGCCGCCGTCGAGACGGTGCACTTCCTGGCCACCTGGCTGCACATCGCCTTCGCCAGCGACCCCGGCCGCGGCCTGCCGCCGGAGACCTACGGCCTCGTCGTGGTGCTGCGCGCCGCCGCGTGGGCGTGGGTCCTGTGGCGGGTGGCCGAGGAGGCCCCCGCGCGGGTCAGCCCGGCTGCTGCGTCGCCGACTCCGGCTGCTCCGCCCACCACCTGAGCAGCTCGTCGCGGGCACCGTCCTCGCCGAGCACGCCCTGGTCCAGCCGGACGGCGAGCAGGTGCTTGTAGGCCCGGCCGAGCAGCGGGCCCGGGGGGATGCCGAGGATCTCGCCGATCTGGTTGCCGTCGAGCTCGGGCCGGACCGCGTCGAGCTCCTCCTGGGCCCGGAGGCGCCGGATGCGCTCCTCGAGGTGGTCGTAGCTCGCCGCCAGCCGCGCCGCCTTGCGCCGGTTGCGCGTGGTGCTGTCGGAGCGGGTGAGCCTGTGCAGCCGGCCGAGCAGCGGGCCGGCGTCGGTGACGTAGCGGCGCACCGCCGAGTCCGTCCACTCCCCCGACCCGTAGCCGTGGAAGCGCAGGTGCAGCTCGACCAGCCGGCTCACCGACCGGACCGTCTCCTTGTCGAAGCGCAGCGCCCGCAGCCGCGCCCGCGTCAGCTTGGCCCCGACGATCTCGTGGTGGTGGAAGCTCACGCCCCCGCCCGGCTCGAACCTGCGGGTGGCCGGCTTGCCGACGTCGTGCAGCAGCGCGGCCAGGCGCAGCACGAGGTCGGGGCCGGGCACGCGGTCGGCGTCCGCCTCCTCCTCGGGCCCCTCGACGGGCGGGTCCTCGAGCGCGATCGCCTGCTCCAGCACCGTGAGGCTGTGCTCGTAGACGTCCTTGTGCCGGTGGTGCTCGTCCACCTCGAGCCGCAGCGCCGGCAGCTCGGGCAGCACCTCGTCGGCCAGGCCGGTGCCGACCATGACCTCCAGGCCCGCCCGGGGGTCCTCGCCCAGCAGGAGCTTGACCAGCTCGTCCCGCACGCGCTCGGCGGACACGATCGACAGGCGCGAGGCCATGTCCGTCATCGCCCCGAGGACCTCGGGCGCGGGCGCCAGGCCCAGCTGCGCGGCGAAGCGCGCGGCGCGCATCATCCGCAGCGGGTCGTCGCTGAAGGACACCTCGGGGGTATGCGGTGTGCGCAGCACCCCGCGCGCGAGGTCGCCCAGGCCGTCGTGCGGGTCGACGAAGAGCAGGTCCGGCAGCCGCAGCGCCATCGCGTTGACGGTGAAGTCGCGGCGGACCAGGTCGTCCTCGAGGGTGTCGCCGAAGGCCACCACGGGCTTGCGGGAGTCCTCGTCGTAGGCGTCGGCGCGGTAGGTGGTGATCTCCAGCGTCCGGTCGCCGCGCCGGGCCCCGATCGTCCCGAAGTCGCGGCCCACGTCCCAGACGGTGTCCGCCCAGCCCGCGAGCACCTGCTCGATCTGCTCGGGCCGCGCGGAGGTGGTGAAGTCGAGGTCGGGCGAGGTGCGCCCGAGGAAGGCGTCGCGCACGGGGCCGCCGACGAGCGCCAGCTCGTGGCCGGCGGCGGCGAAGCGCTCGCCGAGCTCGGTGAGGAGAGGCAGCGCGGGGCGGAGGTGCCGGAGGGCGCGGAGCAGCAGGGCGCCGTCGTCGGTGGGGGGAGCGGACATCGGCTCCAGCGTAACGGGACTCGCTGGGCGGCCGTTCATCTCTCGTCGTCCTGCGCACCACTGGTTACAGTGTGTGGATGACCACCGCCTCGCACCGACAGCCGTCCTCGAGACGGCTCCCGTCGGTGAGCGAGACCTCCGCGGGCGGGGTGGTCATCGACGTCCACGAGGGCCGCGCCCGGATCGCCATCATCGCCCGGCGCAACCGGTC
This sequence comes from uncultured Ornithinimicrobium sp., assembly GCA_964581125.1. Lineage (GTDB taxonomy): Bacteria > Actinomycetota > Actinomycetes > Actinomycetales > Dermatophilaceae > Ornithinicoccus. Next base: position 22,691 of record CAZONQ010000016.1, on the reverse strand, counting down.
AGGGCGGATCGAGTGGTGCCTGCCCAAGGGCCACGTCGAGCCCGGCGAGACGCTGGTGGAGACGGCCGAGCGGGAGGTCGCCGAGGAGACCGGGATCGAGGGGCGGGTGCTCATCACGCTGGGCACGATCGAGTACTGGTTCACCACCCCCTCCCACCGCATCCACAAGATGGTCTACCACTACCTGCTCGAGGCGGTCGGGGGCTACCTCACCGTCGAGAACGACCCGGACCAGGAGGCGATCGACGCGATCTGGGTGCCGCTGGACGAGGTGCACCGCAAGCTCACCTTCCCCAACGAGCGTCGCATCGCGCGTGAGGCGTGGACGCGCCTGACCCGGAGCGCCTGACCGCCGCCGTGACCTCCCCAGCCCGCCCCGCAGCGTGGGCGGCTCGCCGCAGGGCGGCCGCGACGCTCCTGGCCGTCGTCAGCGTGCTCGCCACCGCGCTCGGCACCGTCGCGCCGACCGCCGTGGCGCAGCCCCTGCCGCCCGGGCCGGCGGCGGCGCCCGCGCACGCCCGGCAGGACGACGGCCTGCACCTGGAGCTGGACGACGTGGAGCCCACGGTCGCCCGCGTCGACGAGCCGGTCACGCTCACCGGACGCATCGTCAACGACGGGCCGCAGCGGCGGCGCCTCTCGGACGTGCAGGCCCTGGCCGCCTGGACGCCGCTGGGCTCGCGGGCCGAGGTCTCCGCCTGGCTCCGGGGCGAGGACCCGGGCGAGGCGGGCTGGATCCTCGGCCGGGCCACGGTGGGGCCGGTCGTGGCGGCCGGGCGGGAGATCCCCTTCCGGGTCGAGGTGCCGGCAGGCACCTTCGCGGGACTGCCCGCCGACCTCACCGCCCTGGCCGTCGAGCTGAGGGCCTCCGGCGACGACGGGTCCGGGCCGGTGGTGCTGCGCACGACGCTCACGGTGAGCCGGGGCGAGGAGGTGGCCGCCCCCCTCGAGCACGCGTGGGTGGTGCCGCTGACCCTGCCGCCGGACCCCGATCTGGCCAGCACCGAGGAGACGGCCAGGCAGGAGGCGTGGCACGCCGCCGTCGGCCCGGGGTCGCCCGCGCGCACCTGGCTGGACGTGCTCGACGGGACCGAGGCGACCTGGCTGGTCGACCCGTCCCTGCTGGTGCAGCTCTCCCCGGAGGCCGGGCTCTCCGCCCCGGCGCCGGGCGAGGAGACGCCCGTCGAGGAGACGCCCGCGGAGCCGCCGGACGACGACGCGACGCAGACGCCGCCGGCCACCACCACGGCCACGGCCACCGCCCCGACCGAGGACGCCCCGACCGAGGACGCCGCGGCCGGCACGGACGGGGCGGCGGTGACCGCACCGCCCCCCACGCGCTCGCCGGGCGACCAGGGTCTCGACGTCGGCGGCGGGCTCGGCACCGTCGAGGACGACGACGGCCGGCCGGTGGTGGTGACGCGGGAGGTCGTCGAGGAGGAGCTGGACGCGCTGCGCGACCGGCTCGGCGAGGTCGCCCCCGAGCGGCTGTGGTGGCTGCCCACGGCCGACCCCGACGTCGCCGCGCTGCTGGAGCTCGGCGCCAGCCCCCCGACCCTGCGGTCGGTCATGGGCCTGCCGCTCGCCGACCACGCCCCGCAGGTGGACGAGCTGCTCGAGCGCGGGCGGCACGACGTGGCCTGGCCGGCGCTGGCCGCGCCCTCGGCGGACGACGTGACCCGGCTCGACCGGCTCTGGGCCGGGCGCTCCACCAGCCCCGGGGGCCTGTCCGTGCTCGTGCTGCCCCAGGAGTCGCTCTCCGGCGCGTCGAGCAGCCCCGTGGGACGCGCCGCCGCCCGCCGCGCGGGCGAGGACTCCGTCACCGCGCTCGGGGTCGACTCGCGCGCCTCGGGGCTGCTGGCCCAGGTGGGCGGGACCGCCGCCGACCGGGGCGTGGGCACCGCCGTCCAGGAGCTGCTCGCGGACAGCCTCACCGCCTACCTGCAGCGCCCCGGGGAGTCCCGCTCGCTGGTCTACGCTCCCCCGCGCGGCACCGACGTCCCGCCCGAGGTGCTGGCCGAGGTGACCGAGGGGCTGGGCGAGGCGCCCTGGACCACCGAGGTCGCCGCCGACGAGCTGGTGGCGGCCGCCGCGGGCGCGGACCCGCTGCCGCTGACCGGCGCCGCCCCCGACGCCGAGGTGCTCGGCACCCTCGCCGAGGGCGTGGTGCCGTCCGAGCCCGCGCTCGACGAGGACCGGCTCCGCGCGCTCCTGCGGCTCTCGACCAGGGTCCACGGGCTGGCCCAGGTCCTCACCGACCCCTCCGCGGTGGAGTCCTGGCGCGCGGCGCTCGCCCAGCAGTGGGCGACCCGGTGGCGCGCGGCGCGCGACCGGTGGCCACGCACCTACCACCACGTCGGCGACCTCGCGTCCGCGACGGCCGCCGGCGTGCACGTCAACCCGAGCACGGTCAACTTCCTGTCCGACAGCGGGATCATGCAGGTCACGGTGGTCAACGACCTGCCCGTCGACGTGGAGGGCGTGCGCGTCCGGGTCGTCCCGGACAAGAGCCTGCTGCGCATCGTCGAGCAGCCCGAGCCGGTCTCCGTCGGGGCGGAGAGCCGGGCCACGGTGTCCTTCACCGCCCAGGCCGTGGCCCGCGGCCGCACGACCGTCACGGCCCAGCTCACCACGCCCAACGGCACCCGGCTGGGCGACGACGCGATCGTGACCGTGCGCGTGCGGCCCACCGGCGTGTGGATCTACTGGGTGCTGGGGAGCGCGGCGGGCCTCGTCCTCGTGCTGGGGCTCGTGCGGGCCCTGCGCGCCCAGCCCCGCGCGGCGTCCGTCGCCGGCGCGGGTCCCGACGAGACCTCCGGGGAGGGGGGACGATGAGCGACACCCAGGGATCGGCGGCCTCGCTCGCCCGCTCCAGCCTGGTCATGGCCGGCGGCACGCTGGTCTCCCGCGTGCTCGGTCTGCTGCGCGTGACGCTGCTCGTGGCGGCGATCGGCCTGGTCACCCCCGCCGCCAACGTCTGGCAGGCCGCCAACTCCCTGCCCAACACCATCTACGTGCTGCTGGCCGCCGGCGTGCTCAACGTCGTGCTGCTGCCGCAGATCACCCGCGCGCTCATGCGCGGCGACGAGGGCCGGGACTACACCGACCGGCTGCTCACCCTGGCCCTGAGCGTCCTCGTCGCCGGGACCGTCGTCTTCGTCGCCGCGGCGCCGCTGGTGACCAAGCTCTACAACCTCGAGTGGCCGTGGGGCGGTCCGGAGCTCAGCCTGGCCGTGCTCTTCGCCTACCTGTGCATCCCGCAGATCCTCTTCTACGGCCTGCACACCCTGCTCGGGCAGGTGCTCGCCGCCCACCACCGGTTCGCCGCGTTCATGTGGTCGCCCGCGCTGGCCAACGTCGTCGCCATCGCCGGGATCGTCGTCTTCATGCGTCGCTACCCGCAGGCGTCCCTGCCGCCGGACGCCGGCGGGATCCCGCTGGAGGCCTGGACGCCGGGCATGATCTGGCTGCTCGCCGGCAGCGCGACGCTGGGCATCCTGCTCCAGGCCGTGGTGCTCGTCCCGGCCGTGGCCGCGACCGGCTTCAGGTGGCGCTTCCGCTGGGGCTTCCGGGGCGTCGGGCTGGGCTCCGCCTCGAGGATGGCCGGCTGGTCGCTGGCGGACGTCGGCGTCAGCCAGCTCGGGATGCTCTTCGTCTACAACCTCCTCGCCTGGGTGGCCGTCGCGGCCCCGGGCGCCCCGGCCAAGGCGGCCTACGACAACGCCTTCCTCGTCTACATCCTCCCGCACTCCCTGGTGGCGCTGTCGCTGCTCACCGCCATCTACCCGGTCCTGTCCAAGGCGGCGGCCCGGGACGCGCTCACCGAGATGGCCGAGCACACGGCGCGCGGCCTGCGCCTCCTGGGGGCCGCGATGGTGCCGCTCGCGGTCGGCGTGGTCGTGCTCGCCCCCTACGTCGTCCGGGTGATCTTCCCCAGGAACGCCGACCCGCGCGACATGGCGCCGATCCTGGCCACGCTCGCGCTGGGCCTGGTCTCCTACGGCGTCTACCTGCTCTGCGCCCGCGTCTTCTACTCCTTCGAGGACGCCCGGACGCCCTTCCGCTTCCAGCTGGCGATCACCGGGGTGCTCCTCGTCGTGCTCCTGCTGGCCCGGACCCTCTCCCCGGCCGTGGCCGCCGTGCTGGTCGCCGCCGGCCAGGCGCTGGGCCAGACCGTGGCCGCCGTGCTCGGGCTCCGCGCGGTCCACCGGCGGCTGCCCGCCGGGGACCTGCGCCTGCGCGCCGTCGGGGCGACCTACCTGCGCACCGGCGCTGCCGCGCTCGTCGCCGCGGTCCCGGCGTGGCTGCTGCTGCGCCTGCTGGTGCCGCGCGAGCTCGTGAGCACCCCGACGGTGTCCGCCGGCGGGTGGGCGCTGGTCACCGGCGCCCTGGTCCTCTGCGGGGTCCTCTTCCTCGTCCTCTACGGCGTGCTCGCCCACCGCCTCGGGGTGGCCGAGCTCACCGAGGCCGCCGCGCCGCTGCTGCGCCGGGTGCCGGGCGCCTCCCGGCTCCTCGCCCGCGCCGGCGGCGGTGCTGCCGCGGGCGGGGCCGACGTCGCACCGGCGGAGGAGGGCTTCCTCCCGCCGGGCGACGACAGCGGTGCGCTCCCGCTGCTGCCCTGGCACGACATCCCGTGGGAGGAGCCCGACGGGCGGGACCCCGCGACGGCGACCGGGCACGGACCGGACGCGCACGGCATACCGTCGGGGAGGAAGGACGGGCCCGCGCGCGCGTCCCGGGCGGCGGAGCGCCGGGCAGCGGGCACACTAGGGTGGGACCGGCCCCCGACCGGGGCGGAAGGCGGGAAGGACAGCGACATGGACCGGCTCGAGGTGGGCACCGTCCTGGGTGAGCGCTACGCCCTGGACGAGCTGCTGGCCCGTCGTGACGGCGGCACGCTCGAGTACTGGTCGGCGCGCGACGTCACGCTCGGCCGCCTGGTGGCGGTCACCGTGCTGCCGGCGACCGGGGAGTTCGAGGCGACGGCCGAGGCGGCGCTGGACGGCGCCCGGCGGGTCGCCTCCGTCGACGACCCCCGCCTGGTGCGGGTCCTGGACGTCGGCACCGGGGACGGGCTGTGCTGGATCGTCGAGGAGGGCCTGAGCGAGGCGGAGTCGCTGGCCTCGCTCGTCGCCGAGGAGCCCCTGGTCGCCGAGGAGGTGCGGCGCATCGTCGGCGAGACGGCCGCCGGGCTGGAGTCCGCGCGGCGCCGCGGCCTGCACCACCTCTACCTCAACCCGCACTCCGTGCTGCGCACCAGCGACGGCACGGTCAAGATCTCCGGCGTCGGCGTGGCCTCCGCCCTCGAGGGCACCGACGACGTCACCACCGACGAGGCCTCGATCATCGACACCGCCGACCTGGTGTCCCTGCTCTACACCGGGCTGACCGGCCGGTGGCCGGGCGAGGAGCTGCCCGGCCTGCGGCCGGCCCGGCGGCTGGCCGACGGGTCGCTGCTCGCGCCCTCCGAGCTGGTCGGGGGCGTGCCCGGCGACCTCGACGCGCTCTGCCGCACGGTGCACGGCCCCGACTCCGGCCTCGGCGGCCTGCCCCGCACCCCCGGGGAGCTCGCCCGGCAGCTCTCGCCCTGGTCCTCGGAGATGGTCCGGGGCACCCGGCCGTCCTCGCTGAGCGCCCCCCGCGGCGCGGAGGCGGGCGGCGGTGCCTCGCACGCCCTCACCGGCGCGTCCGGCGCCAGCGCCGCCGCGGCCGCCGCCCACCCGGCCGACACCGAGCAGCCGTCGGCCGGGCCCGGCGACGCCGACGCCACCACGGTCGTGCCGCGCCCCCCGCGCGAGGACGCTCCCGGCGAGGTCCGCGAGGACCCGGACCGCACCGGCGGCATCTTCGGGGTCGGCGGCCGTCGGCGGGGCACCACCGCGCCGCCCCCCGACGACCCGGACCGCCGCCCCTCCACCGCCGAGCTGCTCGGCGTGCGCAGCACCGGTGAGCGGATCTCCCCGCGCACCGCGCGCCCGACGGGCCAGGTGCCGCCGCGCGCCGCCGCGCCGGCGCAGGCCTCGCTCCCGGAGGAGCGCGGCACCGGCGCCCAGACCGCCGTGGTCATGCTCGTGCTGCTCGGGCTCCTGGGCCTGGCCGTCGTGCTGGGCTGGAGCGCGCTGCGCGGGCTCGGCGGCGACGACGCCCCGGCCCCCACCCCGCCCGCGGCCGGCGCCCCCACCGACGCCGGGAGCGCCACGAGCGCGCCGCCGCAGGACGAGGGCGAGGACGAGGAGACACCCGAGGAGACCGCCGAGGCGGCACCTCCCCCGCAGGGGGGGACCCTGCCCGTGCTCGGCATCACCTCCTTCGACCCGCAGGGGGACGGCGACGAGAACGCCGCCGACACCCCCCTGGCCGTCGACGGCGACCCGGAGACCGCCTGGTCCTCGCACACCTACCTCTCGCCCGGCTGGGGCGGCCTGAAGACCGGCACCGGCCTCGTCCTCGACCTCGGCGAGGGCGCGCAGGTGAGCGAGGTCGAGGTCCAGCTGGGCGAGGGCGACGTGGGGGTCACCGCCTACCTGGCCGACCAGCCCTCGACGGCGGACGCCACCGAGCTGGGCAGCGACGACGCGGCGAGCGGCACGTGGACCGTCACGCCGGACGAGCCGGCCACCGGCCGCTACCTCATCGTGTGGTTCTCCCGCGCGTGGACGTCGCCGGAGGGCGAGGTCGTCAGCGTGCGCGAGATCACCGTCCGGTGACCGTGGCGGGTGCGGGCGCCGTGACCCACGACCTGGCCGAGCTCGACGACCACGCGCTGCTGCGGCTGCACCAGGACGGCGACGCCGAGGCGTTCGGGGAGATCTTCCGCCGCCACCGCGACCGGATGTGGGCGCTGGCGGTGCGGACCACGCGCGACCCCGAGCTGGCCGCCGACGCGGTCCAGGACGCCTTCCTCAACGCCTTCCGCCGGGCGGGCTCCTTCCGCGGGGACGCGCGCGTGACGACGTGGCTGCACCGGATCACCGTCAACGCCTGCCTGGACCGGCTGCGCCGGGTGCGGCCCACCGCCGACATCGCCGACCACGAGCCCGTCGAGCCGCGCGACGGGCACCACGCCGTCGACGTGCGTCTCGACGTGCGGGCGGCGCTGGCGCAGCTGCCCGAGGGCCAGCGGCTGGCGCTCACGCTCGTCGACATGCACGGCCTCAGCGTCGCCGAGGCCGCCGCGATGCTCGAGGTCGCCGAGGGCACCGTGAAGTCGCGCTGCTCCCGCGGCCGCGAGGCGATGGCCCGCATCCTGCGGCCCGCCGAGCCGGAGGCCGAGGTATGAGGTCCGCCCCGGGAACCCTGACGGCACCCCGGTCGTCGTACGGGTGTGAGCCGCTTCCGGCACCGCCGGTCCGACCGCTCACCAGCCCGGCGGCACCGACCGCCGCTCCCGCCCGTCGTCACCGTGAGGAGGTCCGTCCGTGATGCCCACCGAGGGCCATGGCCAGCGTCCGCGCACCCCCGGGCCGGAGGAGGACGACCCGACCGGCATCCGTGACCTCCTGCGCGGGCTGCCCGATCCCGGACCCATGCCGGAGGACCTCGTCACGCGGATCAGCGCCCGGCTCTCGGCCGAGCAGGACCTCCGCTCGGCGGGCGTCGTGGACCTCGCCACCGAGCGCTCCCGGCGCCGGCCGGGGCGCACGGTGGCCTACCTGGGCGTCGCCGCGGCCGGGCTGCTCCTGACCACCGTGGCCGTCGGCGAGCTCGCCGGTGGCGGCCTCCTCGGGGGCACGGCCGGGCTCGACAGCGCGGCCCAGGTGAGCACCCGGTCCGGGGGGTCCGACTCCGGCGGCGGGGCCGCGGAGGATCGTGCCACCGTGGCCGACGGCGGGGGCGAGGACGCAGCGGCGCAGGAGCGGGACGCCGACGGCGCCGCGTCCGACCAGGCCGCCTCCGACGGGACCGCGGTGCCCGTCGAGCTCCTGCCGCCGCTCGGCGAGGTGACCCTCGACGACTACCGGACGACCGCGCTCAGGGCGGTCGACGCCGACGCGGGCGAGAGCGCGCGGTCGACGGTGGACGGACTCGACGCGCCGGAGGCGGACGCCTGCTGGCGGGTCGCCGGGGAGCGGCAGGACTGGCCCCGCAGGCACGCCGCCGAGGCGGTCCTCGACGGCGAGGAGGTGGTCGTCCTCGTCGGCCAGGACGCCGCGGACCGCGGGGTCGCCCTGGTGCTGCCGGTCTCCTGCACGACGGGTGCCCCCGTCGACGCGCTCGACACCGTCACCTGGGGTTCCTGACCGCGTTCGGCGTCGGGAACACCCGCGCCCTAGGATCGGTTGCACATGGACGCATCCCCCCGCGGCGCCCCGGCCCGCCCACGAACGCCAGGAAGGACCCCATGACGAGCGACACCGAGGTCATGACGCCCACGCCCCAGCCTGCCGGCGACGGCGTGCGGGAGGTCATCATCGTCGGCTCCGGACCCGCCGGCTACACCGCCGCCGTCTACGCCGCCCGGGCCAACCTGGCCCCGCTCGTCTTCGAGGGCTCGGTGACCGCCGGCGGCGCGCTGATGAACACCACCGACGTGGAGAACTTCCCCGGCTTCCCCGAGGGCGTCATGGGCCCCGAGCTCATGATGAACATGCGCGAGCAGGCCGAGCGCTTCGGCGCCGAGCTGGTCCGCGACGACGTGGTCGAGATGGACCTGGCCGGTCCGGTCAAGAGCGTCACGGACGGCGACGGCACCGTGCACCGCGCCCGCACCGTGATCCTGGCGATGGGCTCGGCCTACCGCCAGCTCGGGCTGCCGGAGGAGCAGAAGCTCTCCGGCCACGGCGTGTCGTGGTGCGCCACCTGCGACGGGGCCTTCTTCCGCGACCAGGACATCGTCGTCGTCGGCGGCGGCGACTCCGCGATGGAGGAGGCCACCTTCCTCAGCCGGTTCGGGCGCACGGTGACCGTCGTGCACCGGCGCGACGAGCTGCGGGCGAGCAGGATCATGGCCGACCGCGCGATGGCCGACCCCAAGATCAGCTTCATCTGGAACGCCGAGGTCGTCGCGCTCCACGGGGACCCCAAGCTCACCTCGATCACGTTGCGGGACACCGTGACCGGGGAGGAGCGCGAGCTCGCGACCACCGGCCTGTTCATCGCGATCGGGCACGACCCGCGCAGCGAGCTGGTGGCCGGCCAGGTGGCCCTGGACGACGAGGGCTACGTCCTCGTCGAGGGCCGCGGCACGGCGACGTCGGTGCCCGGCGTCTTCGCCTGCGGCGACCTGGTGGACCACACCTACCGGCAGGCGATCACCGCCGCCGGCACCGGCTGCTCCGCCGCGCTCGACGCGGAGCGGCACCTGGCGGCCGTCCCCCAGCCCGCCTGACCCACGACCCGCGGCACCACGCCGCATACCTGCACGACAACCCAGACCCCGCCGGAAGGAAACACATGGCCATCACCCAGACCAGCGACGCCACGTTCAGCGAGGACGTCCTCGAGCACGACGGGCCCGTCCTCGTCGACTTCTGGGCGCCCTGGTGCGGCCCCTGCAAGATGATCGCGCCCATCCTCGAGGAGCTCTCCGAGCAGTGGGGCGACAAGCTCAAGGTCGTCAAGCTCAACACCGACGACAACCCGCAGACCACCCAGGCCTACGGGATCACCGGCATCCCGACGATGAACGTCTACTCCGGCGGCGAGGTCGTCAAGACCCTCGTGGGGGCGCTGCCGAAGAAGAAGCTCGCCCAGGAGCTGGAGCAGTTCACCGCCTGAGGTCCGCCTCCAGGTCGTTGTCCACCGGCCGTCCACACGGGTTGTCCACAACCCTGTGGACGGCCGGTCCGCGTTCTGTGGAGAACCACGCCGGTGTGACTCGCCCGGCGGGTGGGATCAGTCCCCGGCGAGCGCCTGCAGGATGCGCTCCAGATCGTCCTGACCAGCGAACTCGACCGTGATCCGACCCTTGCGGCGGCCCATGCTCACCTGCACCCGGGTGTCGAGCCGCTCGGAGAGGTCCTGAGCCACCCGCTCCAGCTCGGGGGAGGGTGCCGGACGGCTCCGCGGCCGGCGCGGGGCGGCCTGGTCGTCGCCGCCGAGCACGACGATCTCCTCGACGGTGCGCACGGACAGGCCCTCGGCGACGATGCGCTGGGCCAGCCGCTCCATCGCCGCGCCGTCGGCGAGGCCGAGGAGCGCACGGGCGTGACCGGCGGTGAGCACGCCCGAGGCGACGCGGCGCTGGACGAGCGGGGGCAGCTTGAGCAGCCGGATGGTGTTGGAGATCTGCGGGCGGGAGCGGCCGATCCGCCCGGCGAGCTCCTCGTGCGTGCAGCCGAAGTCGTCGAGGAGCTGCTGGTAGGCCGCGGCCTCCTCGAGCGGGTTGAGCTCGGCCCGGTGCAGGTTCTCGAGCAGGGCGTCGCGCAGCATGTGCTCGTCCTCCGTGCTGCGCACGATGGCCGGCACGGTGCTGCGGCCGGCCTCCTTCGAGGCGCGCAGCCGACGCTCGCCCATGACCAGCTCGAACTGCGCCTCGTGTCCCTCGCCGTCGGTGGCGTCGGCGGCGTCGGCGCCGTCGGTGGCGGGCAGCGGCCGCACGACGATGGGCTGGAGGACCCCCAGCTCGACGATGCTGGCCACCAGCTCGGCGAGGTCGTCCTCGTCGAAGACCTGGCGCGGCTGCCGCGGGTTGGGCCGGACGGCGTCGACCGGCACCTCGGCGAAGCGGGCGCCGGGCACGGGGGCCAGGCCGGCCGTCGCGTCGTCGTCCGGCTCCGCGGGGGTGGCGAGGTCGGCGGCCGTGACGTCGCCTGCGGCGGGGTCGGCGGCGGCGGGCGCGGCCGTGCCGTCGTCGGCGGCGGGCGGGACGTTTCCCGTGAAACCGTCGGCGGGGACCTCGGTGGTGGCGTCGACCGCCACGCCCGTGGCCCGGGGGAAGAACACGTCGGAGGGCCGCTCGCCGCTGGGGCCCGGCGGGATGAGCGCACCCAGCCCCCTGCCCAGACCTCGTCGTCGCTCGCTCATGCTGACACCTCCTGCTGCCGCATCTCCGCGGCCGCCTCGACATAGGACAGGGCACCCGTGCTCGACGGGTCGTAGGTGATCACGGTCTCGCCGTGGCTCGGGGCCTCGCTGATCCGCACGGACCGCGGGATCGCCGCCCGGAGCACCCGGGGGCCGAAGTAGTCGCGCACCTGAGCCGCGACGTCCGCGGAGAGCCGGGTGCGCGCGTCGTGCATGGTGAGCAGGATGGTGCTCACCTCCAGGTCGCTGTTGAGGTGCTGCTGGATGAGCTCGACGTTCTTGAGCAGCTGGCTCAGGCCCTCGAGCGCGTAGTACTCGCACTGGATCGGGATGAGCACCTCGCGGGCGGCGACGAACGCGTTGACCGTGAGCAGACCCAGGCTCGGGGGGCAGTCGATGAGGACGATGTCCACCTGCTCGTCGGCCGGACGGGACTCCAGGTAGGCGGTGAGGGCCTTGCGCAGCCGGTTCTCCCGGGCGACGAGCGGCACCAGCTCGATCTCCGCGCCGGCGAGGTCGATGGTGGCGGGCGCGCAGAGCAGCCCCGGCACGTGCGGGCTCTCCTGCACGACCTCCGCCAGCGGCAGACCGTCGATGAGCACGTCGTAGACGCCGGCGGTGCCGCTCTGGTGCGGGATGCTCAGCGCGGTGCTGGCGTTGCCCTGCGGGTCCAGGTCGAGCACGAGCACCCGCAGCCCGGCCTGCGCCATCGCCGCGGCGATGTTGACCGCAGTGGTCGTCTTGCCGACGCCGCCCTTTTGGTTGGCGACGGTGAGCACGCGGGTGCCGTTCCAGCGGCGGGCGGTCGGCGCCGGGACGGCCTCGGCGTGCACCGGTCCGTCGTGCGCCAGCGGTGTTTCACGGGAAACGGCGGGGGTGGAGGGTGCGGGGTCGTCCACGGGGTCCACGGTGTCCGACGTCCCCGCCGGCGATGGCGGCGTCACGCCCTCCCGGACGGACGCCGTTTCACGGGAAACGTCGACGTCCGGAGCGAGCCACCCCACGTCGAGCGCCCCTCGCGGCCACCCGAGGGCGTCCGCCGTGCGGAAGTCGTCGTGCTCCCCCGCGGGCCAGGTCGTCGGTCGATGCTCCGGCCACCCCAGCGGCCCTCCGTGAGTCGTAGTCATGAGGACCCCATCATCCCTGATGGCCTGCGTCGATCCCAAGCCGGCTCGCCCTCCGCGGTCGGGGCGGTCCAGGCCGTGCCTGCGGCGTGGTGGGCGCTGTTTCCCGTGAAACGACGCCCCCGGCTCAGTCCCCGCGCCGTCCCTTGCCGCGGCGACGGGCGCGCCCGGGTCGGCCGTCCCGGCGTGCGGGCCCGGAGGCGCCCCGCTTCTTCCCCTGGCCCTTCCCCCCGGGGCGGAGCGCGGGCGGCAGCGTGTCGGGGCGCACGACCTCGACCACGCGCACCGGCTCGCTCGCCCGACCCTCGCCGACCACGTGCACCGCGGCGTCCTCGACGCCCCAGGCCTGCAGCTGCGGTCGCACCGCGTCGAGCTCGTCCTGCGCCGCCGCGCCCTTGAGCGCCAGCAGCCGACCACCCGGCTCGAGCAGCGGGAAGGACCAGCGCACGAGCTTGTCCATCGAGGCCACCGCCCGGGCGGTGACGACGGGAGCGGTGAGCGACATCTCCTCGGCCCGCCCGCGGTGCACGGTCACGGTGTCCAGGTCGAGCTCGCGGACCGCCGTCTCCAGCCAGGTCGTCCGGCGCAGCAGCGGCTCCACCAGGTGGACCTCGAGGTCGGGGCGCGCGACGGCCAGGACCAGGCCGGGAAGGCCGGCGCCGGACCCGATGTCGACGACCGTGGTCCCCTCGGGCAGGAGGGACTCCAGCACCGCGCAGTTGACCAGGTGCCGCTCCCAGAGCCGCCCCGCCTCGCGGGGTCCGACGAGCCCGTGGGCGATCCCCGTCGTGGCGAGCAGGTCCGCGTAGCGCCCCGCCAGCCCGAGCCGCGCGCCGAAGACCGCGGCGGCCTCCGCCGGCGGTGGGGGCGCCGCGGCCACGGGCGGCGGGACGTCGGTCACCGGCGGGTCAGGCCGACGGCGAGATGACGACGTAGCGCGACGGCTCGGCGCCCTCGGACTCCGAGTGGAGGCCGGCGGCCAGCACCTCGTCGTGCACGACCTTGCGCTCGAAGGCCGTCATCGGCTCGAGCTCGCGACGCTCGCCGCTCGCCCGCACCTCCTCGATCGCCTCGCGCGCGGTCCGGACCAGGGCCGCGCGGCGGTCCGCGCGGTAGCCCGCCACGTCCAGCATGAGCCGGCTGCGCTCGCCCGTCTCGGCCTGCACGGCCAGCCGGGTCAGCTCCTGCAGCGCGTCGAGGACGCTGCCGCCGGGGCCCACGAGGCGGCGCGGGGCGACGCCGTCCTCGGAGTCCACGATCGCGACCGCGGCGCGGCTGCCCTCGATGTCCACCTCGAGGTCCCCGGCCAGGTCGGCGATGTCGAGCAGGGCCTCGAGGAAGTCCGCGGCGACCTCTCCCTCGCGGATCAGCTCCTCGGTCCTCTCGTCGTGCTGCGCGCCCTGCTCGTCCGCGGGCGCGGCCGCCTCGGCCGCCTCGGCCGCCTCGGCCTGCTCGGTCTGCTCGGTCTGCTCGGTCTCCGACTGCGCCGGCTCGGGCGTCGCCGGGGTGACCGCGGCGGTCTCGTCGTGCTCGGTGCCGGGCTCGGTGCCGGGCTCGGTGGGCGTCTTCGGGCTGGTGCTCATGAGTCGTGTCTCCTCGGGGAGTGCGTCGGCGCTGCAGCGCCGTGGCGACGGCGTCCGGGGCTCGGACGCCGGTGGTCGTGGGGCGTCAGCGCCGCTTCGCGCGCTTCTTGCTCTTGGGCTGCACGCGCTGCCCGCCCGTCCGCTGTCCTGCGGCGGCCTCGCTGGCGCGCTGACGCTCGGCGATGAGGTCGGGGTTCTTCAGCTGGATGCCGGTCGCCTCGCGGCCCTTGCGCGCCATCCGCTCGCGGTACTTCTTCTCCGCGGGCGAGCCGGGCGAGGGCATGTTGCGGATGACGAAGAACTGCTGCCCCATCGTCCACAGGTTGCTGACGGTCCAGTAGATGAGCAGCGCGATGGGGAAGTTGACGCCGGAGACCGCGAAGACGATCGGCAGCACGTAGATCAGCATCTGCTGCTGCCGCGCCATCGGGCTGTTCAGCGCCTCCTCCGACATGTTCTGGCGCATCAGCTGGTGGCTGGTGATGAACTGCGTGGCCGACATCACCAGGATGAGCACGACCGCGAGGATCTTGGCCGACAGGTCGTCGTGGTGCAGGAAGGTCGAGACGAGCGGCGCGTCGAAGATCTGCGAGTTGGCCATCTTGGTGGCCAGCTCCTTGGAGAACAGGCCGAGCGGCTCGGCCCGCCCCTCGGCGACCGCGGCCGCGCTGTTGAGCAGCCGGAACAGCGCGAAGAAGAACGGCATCTGGATGAGGATCGGCAGGCACGCGCTGAACGGGTTGGCGCCGGCCTCCCGGTAGAGCGCGAACGTCTCCTCCTGGAAGGCCTTCTGCGAGGCCTGGTCCTTCTTGTTCTTGTACTTCGCCTGGATCTTGGCCAGCTCCGGCTGGACCATCTGCAGCCGGCGCTGGCTCTTGATCTGCTTGATCATCAGCGGCGTCAGCAGCGCCCGGAGGGTGACGACCAGGCCGACGATGGCCAGCACCCAGGTCCACCCGCTCGTGTCCGGCATGCCGAGCCGGGTCAGCAGCCACTCGAAACCGACCAGGATGGCGGAGTCGAACCAGATGAACGGGAAGAGGATCGCGTCGAAGAATCCCATGGGGTCCTCAGTCTCGGCGGTGAGCGGGGCTCACCGGTGTGCGTGCGTCGGGACGGTGCCGGCAGGCAGCGTCCCGACCTGGTCGGGGGTATGGGGTGCGCCGCCTCGCCCCCGCGGCGGCACGTGGTCGACGCCTCCGCGGGCGAACGGGTTGCAGCGCAGCAGCCGGCGCAGCACCAGCCAGGTGCCGCGCAGCGGTCCGTGGCGCTCCAGCGCGGTGACGGCGTAGGCGGAGCAGGACGGGTAGTAGCGGCACACCGGGCCGAGCAGCGGGGAGAGCGTGCGCTGGTAGAGCTGCACCAGCCACACCAGGGGCAGGGCCGGCACGCTGCGCGGCTCGCCGGCGGGGACGCCCCCGCGGTGGACGTCACGCATCGCGCCGTCGCCGTGCCGGTGCGCCTGCTCGCCGGTCGACCTCGTCACCGCTGGCCCCCGTCCCGCCCGCCGTGCCCGAGCACCCGCCCCAGGGCGTGGTCGAGGGCCTCCCCGAGCTGCGCGGAGGACGCCCCGGCCGCCTCGGGCCGGGCCCGGACCACCACGTCGGTGCCGCACGGCAGCTGCTCGAGCCGCTGGGCGACCTGGGCCCGCAGGCGCCGCACCACGCGGTGCCGCACGACCGAGTTGCCCACGGCCCTGGACACCACGAAGCCCACGCGCTGCGGGCGCGTGGGCGGTGCGGCCCGGCCTCCCTCCTGCGTCGCGGCGTGCACGACGAGCAGGTCGGTCCCCACGGGGCGCCGACGCTGCAGCCCGGGAGCGCCGCGCAGGACGGCGCGGTAGTCGCTCGGGCGGGTCAGCCGGTGGCGACGCGGGAGCATGCGGCAGCCGGTGGCGGCCGGAGCTCAGGCGGAGAGGGAGGAGCGGCCCTTGCGGCGACGGGCGGCCAGGATGGCGCGGCCGGCGCGGGTCCGCATGCGCAGACGGAAGCCGTGCTTGCGGGCGCGGCGGCGGTTGTTGGGCTGGAAGGTGCGCTTGCTCATGTGCGGTGCTCCGGTGACAGGGACCGCGCGGGCGCGATCCGTGGATCGTGGTGGGTCGCCGGCCCTGCCGGGACGGCGGCCGGATGCTCGCCCCGGCCGCCAACGAAAGCCCACACGCGCTGGACGCGTGGGCAGGCGAAAGCGGCCGAGGACGGCCTCGTCCAACGGTACGGGAGCGGCGGGGCGCGGTCAAACCCGCGGGGCGCGGCCGGGCCGACGGTGGCGAACCGACCATGATCCGCCGACGACGGCGCCGGACCGGCGCGACACGCCGGGCTCGACCAGATGAGTTCGGCGGGACACTTGCCCGAGCCGAGGGCGTCCTGTTAGCGTCGGCCTCTCCCGGCGTTGTCCACCGCTCCGTCCACAGCCTGTGGAAATCTCTGTGGACATCCGCGCGCCGACCCACAGTACCGCCGAAGGGGATGACCACGCAGTGACGCACGATCCGTCCCCGGCAGACTCGGCCGAGGTGTGGCAGAGGGTCGTCGCCGAGCTGGAGGGCAAGGGCGTCACGGCGCGCGACCGGGCCTTCCTCCGGCTCACCCAGCTGGTCGGGCTGCTCGACAGCACCGCGCTGCTGGCCGTGCCCTACCAGCACACCAAGGACACGCTGGAGACCTCCCTGCGGCAGCCCATCGTCGACGCGCTCGCCCTGCAGCTGGGGCACGACGTGCGCCTGGCGATCACCGTGGACGAGACGCTCCGCCAGGAGCTCGAGGCCGAGGACCGCGCCGCGGGCGAGGACGCCGCGGTGGCCGCGGGCGCCGAGGAGGCCACCCCATACCCCTCCGACGAGCCCGCCCAGGGTGGCCCGGCCGCACCCGCCGTGCCCCGCCGGACCACGACCAGCCAGGGCACCGGTGCCGACGAGGCGCGCCTCAACCCGAAGTACACCTTCGACACCTTCGTCTCCGGCTCGTCCAACCGGTTCGCCCACGCGGCCTCGCTCGCGGTGGCCGAGTCGCCGGCCCGCGCCTACAACCCGCTGTTCATCTACGGCGAGTCCGGGCTGGGCAAGACGCACCTGCTCCACGCGATCGGCCACTACGCCCGCAGCCTCTACCCCGGCGTCCGCGTGCGCTACGTGAACTCCGAGGAGTTCACCAACGACTTCATCAACAGCATCCGCAACCAGGAGGCGGGCGCCTTCCAGCGGCGCTACCGCAACGTCGACTTCCTGCTCATCGACGACATCCAGTTCATGCAGGGCAAGGAGCAGACGGTCGAGGAGTTCTTCCACACCTTCAACACGCTGCACAACAGCGAGAAGCAGGTCGTGATCACCTCCGACCAGCCGCCCAAGCGGCTCTCCGGCTTCGCCGAGCGGCTGCGCAGCCGCTTCGAGTGGGGGCTGCTCACCGACGTGCAGCCACCGGACCTGGAGACCCGCATCGCGATCCTGCGCAAGAAGGACGCCCAGGAGGGCATGAACACCCCCGACGAGGTGCTCGAGCTCATCGCCTCGCGGATCACCACCAACATCCGCGAGCTCGAGGGGGCGCTCATCCGGGTGACCGCGTTCGCCTCGCTGTCCTCCGAGCCGCCGACCGCCGAGCTGGCGGCGCACGTGCTCAAGGACATCATCCCCAGCGGCGAGGCCGCCGCGATCGGCGTGCCGACGATCATCGCCGAGGTCTCCGACTACTTCCAGATCAGCGTCGAGGAGCTCTGCGGGACCTCCCGCTCGCGCTCGCTCGTCAACGCCCGGCAGATCGCCATGTACCTGTGCCGGGAGCTGACCGAGCTCTCCCTGCCCAAGATCGGCCAGGAGTTCGGCGGGCGCGACCACACCACCGTCATGCACGCCGAGCGCAAGATCCGCCAGCTCATGGGCGAGCGCCGGGCGCTCTACGACCAGATCACCGACCTCACCGGCATCATCCGCAAGGCCGCCGCCCGCTAGCGGCGCGGCGCGCGGCGCACCCGGAGCGGCACAGGGTTGTCCACACCTGTGGACAACCCTGTGCGTTGTTGCTCACCGTTCACCTTCGTCACACCTGCCCCGTCCCGGACGGTCATCCGGCGGTCCCCGACGTTGTGCACAGGCTGTGGACGGACTGGGGACAGCACCCCGTCGGCGTGGGGACGGACGCGGGGCGGCCGGGGGACGGCGTGTGGACGGCAGCCGGCCGTCCACACCGGCCCGGTCGTCGTGCCCAGCGCGGTCCACCCGGTGTGCACAGGGTCGGGGCTCCGGACGCCGGCGCTCCCACCTGGGACGACGCCCGGTGACGGGCCGCTCCTCCACAGCGTCCACAGGCCCGATGACCACGACGAGATCCATGACCGGAGAGGACCTCGTCCTGCGTCCCTGGGGACCGGCACGGGGGCGGGCCGGCCGGTCTGGCAGAGTGGGGAGGACGCAGGACCGCCGGAGCCCGGGGCGCGATGGACTGGCAGCGCGCACTCATGACATGCTGCACTCCCGCGCGTCGCCCGACCGGTGGTTCCGCGCCTGTTGCCGTCCTCAGACCGAAGGGCCGAATGTCGTGAAGTTCCGAGTCGAACGCGATGTCCTGTCCGAGGCCGTGGCCTGGGTGGTCCGCGGGCTCAGCAGCCGTCCTCCCGTCCCCGTGCTGGCCGGGGTCCTCCTGACCGCCGACGAGACCGGGACGCTCACGCTGTCCGCCTACGACTACGAGGTGTCCGCCACGGTCACCGTCGAGGCCGACGTGAGCGAGGGCGGGCAGGTCCTCGTGCTCGGCAAGCTGCTCGCCGACATCTCCCGCAACCTCCCGGCCAAGCCGGTCGAGGTCTCGGTCGACGGCTCCAAGGTCCAGCTGACCTGCGGCTCGAGCCGGTTCGCGCTCATCCAGATGCCGGTCGCCGACTACCCCCAGCTGCCCACGCAGGCCGAGGCGAGCGGGAGCATGCCCGGCGACGCCTTTACCCAGGCCGTGCACCAGGTCTCCATCGCCGCCGACCGCGGCGACACCCTGCCGATCCTCACCGGCGTCCGCGTCGAGATCGAGGGCGAGAAGGTCACGCTGCTGGCCACCGACCGCTACCGCCTGGCCATGCGTGAGCTGACCTGGAGCCCGGCCGCGCCGGACGCCAGCCACGTCTGCCTCGTCCCGGCGCGCACCCTGTCCGAGACGGCCAAGTCCCTCGGCGCCGCGGCCAGCGTGGACGTGGCCTTCGGCGACGCCCAGCGCTCCGACGGGCTCGTCGGCTTCGAGGCCGGCCAGCGCCGCACCACCACGCGGCTCCTGGACGGCGAGTACCCCAAGGTCACCTCGATCTTCCCGACCTCGGTGGACACCGTCGCGGTGGTCGACACCCAGGCGCTCACCGAGGCCGTCCGCCGCGTGGCCCTCGTGGCCGAGCGCAACACGCCGGTCCGCCTGCGCTTCACCGAGGGCCAGCTGACGATCGAGGCGGGCACCGGCGACGACGCCCAGGGCAGCGAGGCGGTCGAGGCCTCCCTGACCGGCCCGGAGATCGAGATCGCCTTCAACCCCCAGTTCCTGCTCGACGGGCTCGGCGTGCTCAACGCCCCCTTCGCCCGTCTGGCGTTCACCCAGCCCTCCCGCCCGGCGGTGCTCTCGGGCCAGGCCGAGATCGACGGTGAGCCCGACGAGTCCTACCGTTACGTGTTGATGCCGGTGCGCTTCGCCGGCTGACCCGCGCGACAGCGCCCTCCGCCACGCACGCCAACCAACGAGGAGAAGCGATGAAGATCGGGATGATCGGCCTGGGCAAGATGGGCGGCAACATGCGCGAGCGCCTGCGCCGAGCCGGCCACGAGGTGGTGGGCTACGACCTGGACGAGAGCCTGCGCGACGTGGACTCCCTCCCCGCGCTCGTCGAGTCGCTGGAGCCCCCGCGCGTGGTGTGGGTGATGGTCCCGCACGGCGAGCCGACGCGGGCGACCGTCGAGGAGCTCGGCGGCCTGCTCTCCGAGGGTGACCTGGTCATCGAGGGCGGCAACAGCAAGTTCACCGAGGACGTCGAGCTGGACGCCGTGCTGTCCGAGAAGGGCGTCGGCTACGTCGACTGCGGCGTCTCCGGCGGCATCTGGGGGCTGGAGAACGGCTACGGCCTGATGTGCGGCGGCCGCGACGAGCACGTGCAGATGGCGATGCCGATCTTCGACGCGCTCCGGCCCGAGGGACCGCGCGAGGAGGGCTTCGTGCATGCCGGCGACGTCGGCGCGGGGCACTACGCCAAGATGGTGCACAACGGCATCGAGTACGGCCTGATGGCGGCCTACGCCGAGGGCTACGAGCTGCTCACCGCCAAGGACATCGTCAAGGACGTCGGGGGCTGCTTCCAGGCCTGGAGCCGCGGCACGGTCGTGCGCTCGTGGCTGCTGGACCTGGCGGTCAAGGCCCTCGACGAGACCCCCGGTCTCGAGGGCGTCAGCGAGTACACCACCGACTCCGGCGAGGGCCGCTGGACCGTGCAGGAGGCCATCGAGATGGCCGTGCCGATGCCCGTCATCAGCTCCGCGCTCTTCGCCCGCTTCGCCTCCCGCCAGGAGAACTCCCCCGCCATGCAGATGGTCGCCGCGCTGCGCGGGCAGTTCGGCGGGCACGCCGTGAAGATGCTCGACGACGAGGCCAGCAAGGACCTCGGTCAGGTCGAGGTGCACCACGGTGCGGAGCCGAAGAAGGACGAGGGCGGGCAGGAGCGCGTGGGCGCCGGCGAGGGCGGGGCGGACGCCGCGGAGGCCGACACCGCCGGCCCCTCCTCCGGGACCGGTTCCACCGAGGACGCCGGCGGGCCGACCTCGGGCAGCGGCGACACCGACCGGTGAACCGCGGGCACCCGGCCCGCCCGGCGTGCACCTGAGCCGGCTGGGCCTCACCGACTTCCGCAGCTATCCGAGCGCGGACGTCGTGCTCGGGCCCGGCGTCACCGTCCTGCTCGGGCGCAACGGGCAGGGCAAGACCAACCTCGTCGAGGCGGCCGGCTACGTCGCCACGCTCGCCTCCCACCGCGTCGCCCAGGACGCCCCGCTGGTGCGGGCCGGCGCCGGCACCGCGGTCGTGCGGGCGACGGTCGTGCGCGAGGGCCGCGAGACCCTCGTCGAGCTGGAGATCGTGCCGGGGCGCGCCAACAAGGCACGCCTCAACCGCTCGCCCGTGACGCGGCAGCGCGACGTGCTGGGCACGCTGCGCACGGTCCTCTTCGCCCCGGAGGACCTCGCCCTCGTCAAGGGCGACCCCTCGGAGCGCCGGCGCATGCTCGACGACCTGCTCGTCGCGCGGCAGCCGCGGTGGGCCGGGGTGCGCTCCGACTACGACCGGGCGCTCCGGCAGCGCAACGCCCTGCTCCGCTCGGCCGCGCCGCTGTGGCGCGAACCCCGGCCGGGCCGTCGCGGCGGCGGCCCTCGGCTGGCGCCCGGCGAGACCGTCGAGGAGGCGCGGGCCTCGGCGCTGGCGACGCTCTCGGTCTTCGACGCCCACCTGGCGCAGATCGGGGGCGCGCTGGTCTACGCCCGGCTGCGGCTGCTGCGCGACCTGCGCCCCTACCTGGCCGAGTCCTACCGCACGATCAGCGACAGCGACACGGTGGCGGACGCGGCATACCGCAGCTCCCTGGCCCCGGGCACGAGGGCGGCGACGCTCGTGGCCGAGGGGAAGGTGCCCGACCAGGACGAGGTGGTGCAGGGGATCCTCGAGACGATCGAGGAGGTGCGCGGCCAGGAGCAGGAGCGGGGGGTGTCGCTCGTCGGGCCGCACCGCGACGAGCTCGTCCTGACGCTGGGCGAGCTGCCGGCCAAGGGCTACGCCTCGCACGGCGAGTCCTGGAGCCTGGCCCTGTCGCTGCGGCTCGCCGGCTTCGCGCTCCTGCGCCACGACCTGGGCACCGACCCGGTCCTCGTGCTCGACGACGTCTTCGCCGAGCTCGACGTGGGCCGGCGGGAGCGGCTGGTCGACCTCGTCGCCGACTGCGAGCAGGTGCTCGTGACCGCGGCGGTGGCCGAGGACGTGCCCGAGCGGCTCCTGGTCGGCGCCGGGGACCGCCCGGTGGGACGGGTGCTCGACGTCGTGCTCGGCTCGGTGGCCCCGCGCGGGGAGGCCGAGGAGGAGGAGCCGTGACGGGCCCCGACGAGGACCCCGGCACGGACCGGCAGCCGGGAGAGGGCCAGCCCCCGGACGAGCAGCCGGACCCGCTCCACGCCGCCCACGACGCGCTGGCGCGGGCGCGCCGCAACGCCCGGGCCAGGGGCCTGCGGCCGGGGTCTCCGGCCGGCAGCGGCCGTCGCCGCGCGCCCGGGCCGACGCCCCCGCGGGAGGAGGGCGACAAGCGCGACCCGCACCCCGTCGGCGGCGAGGTCGACCGGCTGCTGGCCAGCCGCGGCTGGCACGCCGACGTCCAGGTGGGCTCGGTCGTCGGCCGGTGGGCCGACATCGTCGGGCCGCAGGTCGCGGCCAACGTCGAGGTCGTTGCCTTCGAGGGCACGGTGCTCACCGTGCGCGCGGTGAGCACGGCCTGGGCCACGCAGATGCGCCTGCTGCTCTCCACGGTCCTGGCCCGGATCGAGACCGAGGTCGGGGCCGGCGTCGTCACCGCGATCGTGGTGCGCGGGCCGGGCGGCCCCTCCTGGCGCAAGGGCCCGCTGTCCGCCGGCGGCCGGGGGCCCCGCGACACCTACGGCTGACCGTGCGTGGGCGGCGATCTGCGCGCCCGGGAGGGCCGCTGACGTGTGGGGGATGGGGCCACCCCTCGATCTGCGGCCAGAACCGTCGGCACGGTGCTCAGAAGGCCTGTGGAATGCGGGTTTCCGAGGCCGGAACGGGTAAGATCGGGATGTTGTCCGTCGACCGTTCGGTCGACACGTCCACTACCCGAGGAGCACCGTGCCCGAGGTCGGTCCCGAGATCCCTGACGAGCCCGCCATGCCGGAGCTTCCGGCGGTAGAACCCCAGCAGGGAGATCCCGAGTCCCTGGCCACCGCGACGGAGTACGACGCCTCGGCCATCCAGGTCCTGGAGGGCCTGGAGGCGGTCCGCAAGCGCCCCGG
>CAZONQ010000015.1:0-28944 GCA_964581125.1 uncultured Ornithinimicrobium sp. | reverse complement strand
GGGACCATCATCGTGATCTCCCTGCGGCCGCCCTCCTCGATGAGCGACTGACGGGCCGCCTCACGGGCATCCGCCGCCTGCGCACGCAGCACCTCGCCCAGGGGCGTGCCGCGCTGGATCGCGACGACGAGCCCGTCGACGAAGCGCACGATCGGCGCCAGACCCGTGCGTCGGCTCAGCCCCTGGAGCGCCTCCGGGAGGCTGGTCCCGGTGCGCGCCTCGGCCAGGCAGAGCTCGAGCTCGCCCGCGAGCTCGCCCGAGGACAGCCGAGCCACGCGCTCCAGGGCCTGGACGGTGCCCTCCCCGGCGGTGACGGAGAGAGCGAGGAGCTCGGCCACGGCCGGGAACTCGGCCATGATGAGCCGCTCCCGACGGGCGGCGGCCCGGCTGAGCAGCGAGTCCCTGACCACCGCGCCGCCGAGGAAGGCGCACACGACGAGGACGCCCAGCGCGACCACGCTCGCCCCGCGGCTCCACCACAGGACCGAGCCGAGCGCCGCGGCCCCGACGCCCGCACCGATGCCCCAGAGCGCCTGCTGCACGCGGAAGCCCTCCACGTCCGCCGGCAGCCCGGCGCGCTGCAGGCGCCCGCGGACCGAGTCGGTCCCACCGAGCACCTGGTCGAGGACGGCGCCGGCCCTCGAGGTGAGCGGCCGCGCCAGGTCGCCGAGTCTCCAGGCCGACCCGTCGTCCGGCCGCAGCAGGCCCGACCGCTGCGGGGCCCGGTCGAGATAGGGCTCGATCCGCACGAGAAGGTCCACGCGCCGGCCGTCCTGCAGCGCCGCCAGCACGAGCAGCACCCCGCCCACGAGCATGGGCGCCAGCACGGCGGCCCACCACTGCGCGGCACTCACCGCAGCACCCTCTGCTCGACGGGGAGACGGCCGATCGTGACCATCAGGCGGTAGGCCGCCACGGTCACCCCCGCCCCGACGGCGAGCACGAGCACGCCGGCGGGGGTCCCGTAGGCGTCGAGCGTCGAGCCTCGAGTGGCGAGCAGCAGGAGGACCGCCCACGGGGCCGCCATGGCGAGCCGGGCGGCGTTGACGGTCCACGACTGGCGGGCCTCCAGCTCCGCGCGTGCCCGGGCGTCCTCGCGCAGGAACGACGACAGCGCGCGGAGCACGCGGCCGAGGTCGGTGCCCCCGACGTCACGCGCGATGCGCAGGGCCTCCACGAGCCGGTCCGCCACCGGGTCGGAGAGCCTGTCCTTGAGCAGGTCCAGCGCCTCGGAGAAGCGCCCCGTGGCCCGGTAGTCGTGGGTGAACTCCTGGAACTGGGGGCGCAGCTCCTCCGGCCCCCGCTCCCCCAGCTGGACGAGCGCCTCGGGGAGGGCCAGCCCCGCGCGGACCGCGGAGTGCACGTGGTCGACGACGTCCGGCCACACGTCCCTCAGGCTCGAGCGACGACGACGCGCCCTGGCGCGCACCACCGCGAAGGGCGCCCACCCGGCCATCACCGCGAAGCAGACGCTCACCGGCCACACGTGGGTCACGGCATACCCCAGGAGCAGGACCAGCAGGGTGAGCGCCGCGGCAAAGCCGACGAGGGTCCACGGACCGAGTCCACGGATCCCGGCGAGCACGATCTCGTCGTTGAGCCGGTCGAGGACCCTGCGCCGCGAGCGCGGCACGGGCTGGACCTCGCGCGGCCAGAAGGACCACCAGATGCTCGCCAGCCCGATCCCGAGGACGAGCCCCCACAACGCCCCTGCCATCAGTCCCGCCCCAGCAGCTCGCGCAGGTCGTGCCCGGCGCGTTCGAAGCGGTCCGCGTGGGGCGGGTAGCCGTCGGCGCGCACGAGCTGCCCCGCGCGCCGCACGAAGATGTCCGCGACCTCGACCACGTCACCCTCCACCCGGCCGGGCAGCGCGACGATCTCCCGGACCCGCCTGGAGCCGTCCGCCTCGAGCCCCAGCTGCACGACGAGGTCCACGGAGGACGCGACGGTCGGCACCACGAAGCTCGACGAGACGTTGGGCCCCGCGAGCAGCGGCAGCGTGCACATCTTGGTCACCGCCTCGCGGGCGCTGTTGGCGTGCACGGTGGCCATCCCGGGCAGCCCGCTGTTGAGCGCGATGAGCAGGTCCAGGCTCTCCTCCTGCCGCACCTCGCCCACGATGATCCGCCCCGGGCGCATGCGGAGGGCCTCCTTGACCAGCCGCCGCAGCGGGACCTCGCCGGTGCCCTCCAGGCTGGCCTGCCGGCACTGCATCGACGCGACGTCGCGCAGGTTGACGCGGAGCTCGAAGACCTCCTCGCAGGTGACGACGCGCTCGTGGGCGGGCACGGCTGCGGCCAGGCAGTTGAGCATGGTGGTCTTGCCGGCCTGGGTCCCGCCCGCGACCAGGATGTTGAGCCCGCTGTCGACGGCCGCCTCGAGGAACCGCGCTGCCTGCTCGCCGAGGCTCCCCAGCCGCACCAGGTCGCTCAGCTCGTCGGCCGCGACGACGAACTTGCGGATGTTGACCGCCCAGTGCCGACGGGTGATGTCAGGGATGACGACGTGCAGCCGGCTCCCGTCCGGCAGGGAGGCGTCCACGAACGGGCTGCTGAGGTCGACCCGGCGGCCGGAGCTGCGGAGCATCCGCTCGACGAGGTCGTGCACCTGCTGCTCGGTCAGGAAGGTGGGCGTGAGCTCCGGCCGCCCGTGACGTGCCACGAAGACCTTGCTGGGCTCGTTGATCCAGATCTCCTCGACGGTGGGGTCGTCGAGGTAGACCTGCAACGGGCCGAAGCCCGTCACCGACTCCATGAGCAGCCGGTGCGCCTCCTTGCGGTCGGTGAGCGGCACGAGCCCGCCCACGAGCGAGCGCTCGTCGTAGTCGTCGAGGACCTCGCCGATGAGGGACCGGACCTCGGGCTCGTCGCGTGCAGGGTCCAGGCGGCGTCGCCTCACGAGCTCGCGGACGTCGTCCTCGAGCAGCTGCAGCGCGGTCGTCTGCATCGGACATCTCCCCCTCGCACATCGGGTCCCTGGGCCGCCCTGCCGGCCCGTCCCATGGGACCCAACGGCCTGCCCGGCTGTCCAGAGACTTTGCCAAACCCTTACCAAATCCGAACCAAGCCTGTGGACAACCCCGGCACCCTGTGGACAACCTCGGCGGGTCACCCCGGCCACGGCGCAGCATGTCCGTATGAGGTCGATGGTCACCGTGCGTGCCGGGGGCGCGCTCCGGCACCTCGTCGTGCAGACCTCCGGGTCGCCGACCGTCGGGGCCCTGCACGACGCGCTGGGGCTGTCACCGCCCCCTCCGGGCACCGCGGGGCGCCCCCTGCGTCACGGGTATGCGGTCCCCGCACCGGCCGAGGACGCCCCGCCCGGCGCAGCACGTCTCGTCGTGGCCGCCGGTCCGGACGCCGGAGGGTCGGTCCGCCTGCGGCACGGGAGGTGGCTGACGGTCGGCCGGTCCAGGTCGTGCGACCTGGTGGTGGACGACCCGGCCCTGTCCCGCACCCACCTGCGCGTCCGCCTGGACCGGCACGGGGTGGAGGTCGAGGACCTGGCCTCGACCAACGGGCTCTGCTGGGAGGCCGGTCCGCCCCGCCCCCCGGCCGCAGACGTCCCCGGCCGCGTCCCCTGGCCCTCCGGCGCGGCGCTGCGCGCCGGGTCTTCGAGGCTGGAGCTGCTCCTCGAGCCCCTGCCGCCGCTCGACGTCACGGACCTCGACGGACGCGTCGAGGTTCGCCCGTGGCCGCGTCCCGCGCCGGAGCACCGGGCCGTGCGGCTCGTCACGCCCTCCCCGCCCGCCCCGCCCGACGTCCGTCGCCCCTCGGCGTGGTCCTGGGCCCTGCCCCTCGTCGCCTCCGTCCTGGTGGCGGCCCTCCTGAGGATGCCGATGATCCTCCTCTTCGGCCTCATGGCGCCGGCGATGGTCCTGGGCCAGAGCCTCGGCGACCGCCGGGCGGCCCGAGCCGAGCACCGGCGGTCGCTGCGGAGGCACGCGCAGGACCTCGAGGACCTCGAGGAGGCACGTCGGGACGCGTTGCGACGGGATCTGCAGGACCGCCGCCGGCGCGACCCGGGCCTGCTCGGGCCGTCGCTCGCCTGGCACGGCGGCCCGACCACCGCGCTCTGGTCTCGCGCCGACGAGGCACCCACCGTGGTGCTCGGCGAGGGCCGCACCCCCGCCGACGTCGAGCTCGACGGGGTCCCCCTCGCGCACGAGGCCGGACCGGTGACCCTCGCGCTCCAGGACCAGGTGGCGCTCGTGGGCCCGCCGGCGCTCACGGCCGCCGCCGCGCGCGGCTGGCTGCTGCAGCTCGCCACCGCGCAGCCTCCCTCGCGCCTCTGCCTGGTGGTCGACCCCGCGGACCCTCCGGACGCGGAGTGGGACCTGCTGGCGTGGCTGCCCCACACCCGCGACCGCCCCGACCCGGCGGCGACGAACCTCGTGTGGGGCCGCGGGATCCTCCTGTGCTCCGGCTCGCGGGACGTGCCGCCCGACGTCACCCAGGTCGTCCTCACCTCCGCGACCGCGGCGACGCTGCGCCGCCCGGGGAGCCCCGACGTGCCCTTCCGTCCGTCGTTGCTCGCGCTCCCCCTCGCGCGTCACCTGGCCCGAAGCCTGGCGCCGCTCATGGTGGACAGGAGCGCAGCCGAGGTCTCCGGGCCGACGACGCTCGGGGACCTCGCGGGCTGGCCGGCGGACGAGGCCGCGGTCCGCGCGGCCTGGTCCCACGAGGCGCCTCGGCTGCGGGTCCCGGTCGGCACGGACCCCGCAGGTGCCCCGGTCGAGATCGACCTCGCCGCCGACGGGCCGCACGCCCTCGTCGCGGGGACGACGGGGTCCGGCAAGTCCGAGCTGCTGCGCGCCCTCGTCACCGCCCTGGCGCTGCGCAACCGGCCCTCGGCGCTGAGCCTCCTCCTCGTCGACTACAAGGGAGGGTCCTCCCTCGGCGAGTGCGCGGCCCTCCCCCACTCGTCGGGGCTGGTGACGGACCTGGACCCCCACCTGGCCGAGCGCGTCCTCCGGTCGCTCGCGGGCGAGCTCCGCAGGAGGGAGGCGCTCCTCGCCGCCGCGGGTGCCCGCGACGTGCGCGAGCACGGCGGCGACGGCCTGCCCCGGCTCGTCGTGGTCATCGACGAGTTCCGCGTCCTGGCGGAGGAGCTCCCCGACTTTCTCGGCGGGCTCGTCCGCCTGGCCGCCGTCGGACGCAGCCTCGGGGTGCACCTGGTCCTGGCCACGCAGCGGCCCGCCGGGGTCGTGTCGGCCGACCTGCGGGCCAACGTGAACCTCCGGATCGCGCTGCGCGTGCGTGACCGCGCAGACAGCCTGGACGTCCTCGAGGTCCCGGCCGCCGCCGAGCTCCCGGAGGGACGCCCGGGCCTGGCGCTCATGCGCACCGGGGCCGGCGCCCCTCGACCGGTGCAGGTGGCGCCCGTGGGCCCCCCGTCCGGCGCGGCGGCCACCGGGCACGCGGCCGGGGCCGGCCCTCCGCGCGTGGAGGAGGTGCCCGGCGTCTGGGAGGGCAGGGCCCGCCTCGGCGCGCAGGAGCCCGTGGCCACGAGCGGGCTGGGAGACCTGTCCGCCCGGCTGGCGGAGGTCGCCCGCGACCACGGGGAGCGGCCGCTGACCGTGTGGCTGCCCCCGCTGCCCGACCAGGTCTCCTCCGACGGCACCCCGGGCGCCTGGGCGCTGGCGGACCGTCCCGAGGTCCAGGCGCAGGAGCCCCTGCGGTGGGACGCCGCGACGCACGTGGCCGTGGTCGGGGCGGCCCGGACAGGCCGCACCACCGCGGTCCGCGCCCTGCTCGCCGCCGCAGGACCCTGCTGGCTCTACGTCGTCGACCTGGGCCGCGGGCTCGGGGGCACCGAGGTGGTGGACCACGCAGGGCTGCGCGCGTGGGTCGGTCCGCACGACCCGGCGCACGGTCTCCGGGTCCTCGAGGTGGTCGGCGAGCTGGTCGACGCCCGGTCGGGCGGCGCCCCTGGCGCGCATCCACCCGTCGTCCTGGTCGTCGACGGGTGGGACCGCTTCCTCGACGCCTACCGGGACGTCGCCGGCGGTCGGGCCCGGGAGCTCGTCATGCGGATCCTCCGGGACGGACCCGGCACCGGCGTGGTCGTCCTCCTCACCGGCGACCGGAGCCTCCTGTCGGGTGCCGTGCTCGCCGAGGTCCCGGACGTCTGGGCGCTGCGCCTGCACGACCCGGCCGACCTGCTCATGACCGGCCTGCGGCGCCACCAGGTGCCGTCCCACCAGCCTCCGGGTCGCGTGGTGCGCACGCGGGACGGGCTGGTCGCGCAGGTCACCCTGCCCCCGGGCGGCGGCGCGCCGGGGCCCGCGGCCTCCGCGGGGGCGCCGCCGCGTGTCGTGCCCCTCCCCGACCGGCCCCGTGACGTGGAGGGCTGGGCCGTCGGCGGTGACGACGCGGCGCCCGTGGCGCCCCCTGACGGGCCGGTCCTCGTGCTCGGACCGCCCGGCTCCGGGGTCTCGACGACGCTGGCGGCGCTGGCGGCGGTGAGGACGGTCCCCACTCTCCGCGTCGGCCCGGACGACCTCCGGCCGGCACCGGGCGTGTCCGCGCCCGCCGGGGAGGGCGACCTGGCCGCGCGGCTGCAGGACTTCTCCGGCACCGTCGTGGTCGACGACGCGCACCTGCTGGCAGGGACGCGGGTCGAGGACCTCCTCCTCGGCTGGGCCACGCGGACCGGCGGCGACCTGATCGTCGGAGGGGAGCTGGACGCCTGCTCCAGCCTCTTCCGTGGTCTCGTCCCCGAGGTGGCCCGGAGCCGGACAGGGGTGGTGCTCCAGCCGGACCAGCCGGGCCGCGGAGCGGTCCTGGGCGTGCGCCTGCCGGTCCACGACCGCCGCGTCCCGGGGCGGGGCGTCCTTGTCCGGCGCGGGCGCTGCACCCGGGTCCAGGTGGTGGTCAGCGACCCTCGAGGCGCCCCATGAGCAGGACCGAGGCCACGGTGCAGACCGCGACGACCAGGACGGCCAGGGCGAGCCACCAGGGGGCGAACTGGAACATGACGATGCCCATCGGGACCATGAGGAAGTTGAACGCCGCGGCCGGCGCCTGCGCCCGCGGGTGGCGGGCCCGCAGCCCCTTGGCTGCGTAGGCCAGCCCGAGGACGAAGACGAGGATCGTCACCACCGACATGACGACGACCATGACGTCGGTGCCCTCGCCGATCAGGAGCTCGTAGACGTAGAAGAGCGCGACGCCAGCCAGCACGACGGCCTCGAGAGCGACCAGGACGGCCGCGACCTGGCCGGCGAGCAGCTCCCGCGGGGTGGGGTCGGTCGTCGCGTTGCGGTGGTCGGGTGTCACGGGGTCGGTGCTGGCCACCGGCTCATCGTAGGCGTGGCTCAGGACACCTCGGCGGGCACCGACAGCGAGCGGGTGTGCCAGCGGTGCCCGGTCCGGTAGCCGAGGGCGGCGTAGACGCCGAGCGCGACGGCGTTGTCGCTGTAGACGCCGAGGGTGCTCACGCCCGCCTCCTCGACGGCCCGGGCGGTGAGCGACGCGGTGAGCCACCGGCCCAGGCCCCGCCCCCGCAGGGACGGGTCGACGACGATGCCGGCGAGGTGCGGGATGCCCGAGGCCAGCTCGTGGACGGCCCCGACGGCGACCAGCGCCCCGGTCCGGTCGCGGGCGCCCAGCCAGAGCGTGGCCAGGCCGGCGCCGGGAAAGCCCTCGAAGGTCGGGTTGTGCCCCCGGCCGAAGGCCTCCATCTCGGCGGCGTCGTCGACGTCGTCGAGCTCCACCGCCTCGACGTCGACGGGCGGCGCAGAGGGCTCGGGCCCCTGCCGCGTCCACAGGAAGTCCCAGCGGCCGGACCCGGCCCGGGCGTAGCCGCGCGGCACCCGCAGCGGCCGTCCCTGGTGCGTGGAGATCCACTCCAGCTCCACGTCGCGCCCGGAGGCGAGCGCGGCGAGCGCCGCGAACGCCTCGGTCTCGGCCTGCGGCCCCCCGCCCTCCGTCACGACCGCCGCGCCGCCCCAGTGCCGGCCGCCCGGTCGCCAGGGCCCGACGCAGGCCCAGCCCTCGTCGGACACCACGGCCAGCAGCTCCGACGTCGTCGTCCAGCGCACCCACGGGTCGCGGCCGCTGCGCTCCAGCAGCCCGTCCCGGTCGACCTGCACCCACGTCACGGGGGTCAGGGTGCCACACGGACCCCGGGCCGCGACCTGCACCCAGGGGAGCGTCAGCGGCGCCGACTACCCTGGTCGGCTGTGACCCTCGCCGCCAAGCGCCTCGCGCTGGAGACGCTCGGTTGGACCGTGCTCGCGGTCGGCATCCTGGCCCTCTTCCTCCCGGGGCCGGGCCTGCTGCTGTCGCTCGCGGGGCTGCTGCTGCTCTCCACGCAGTACCCGTGGGCCCGCCGTCTCCTGGAGCCGGTGCGGGTCCGCGCCTGGCAGGCCGCCGTCGAGGGCTCGGAGAGCTGGCTGCGGATCGCCGCGTCGACGCTCGCCGCGCTGGCGGTCGGGGCGGTCGGCGTCGTGTGGCTGGTCTCCCCGCCGAGACCGCGCTGGTGGCCCGTGCACGAGGTGCTCTGGCTGCTGGGCGGCCCGGCCGTCGGGGTGACGATGATCTTCTCCAGCCTCCTCGGCCTGGGGCTCCTGGCGTTCTCCGTGCACCGCTTCTACCACCGCCCCGAGGCGGTCGCCGAGGTCGCAGCGATGCAGACGCGCTACCGGCTGCGGGTGGCGACCCGCCGGGAGGCGCGGCGGCGCCTCCGTCGGATGCGGACGGAGGACCGCCCCGGCCGGCCCAGGGGCCGCCGGTCGGGGCGCCGCCGGGCGCGCGCTTGACCCTCACCCTGGTGCAGGCCCCACCTTGGCCGGCATGACCGACGACGACCGCCTCCTGTCGATCGGCGAGCTCTCGCGCGCCAGCGGGCTCACCGTCAGCGCCCTGCGGTTCTACGACCGCGCCGGCGTGCTCGCCCCCACCTGCGTGGACGGGTGGTCGGGCTACCGGCGCTACTCCCGGACCCAGGTCCGGGAGGCGAGGATGCTGGCGGGCATGCGCCGGGTGCAGGTGCCCGTCGCCGAGATGACGGTCGCCCTCGAGGCCCTGCGGGCCGGTGACCTCTCCGCGGTCCAGGACCTCCTCGACGCCCACCTGCGCCGCCTCGAGGACGGTCTGGTCGACGCACGGCGCGAGCTGGGCCGGCTGCGGGACGGGCTGAGGGACCTGCCCGTCCGACCGTCCCGCCACGGCCCCGGACCGACCGTCGGGAGGACGCCCGCGGCCACCCTCCGCGCGCTGCTCGGCGCGGTCCGGCACGCCGTCGGCACCGACCCGGGGCTGCCGGTGCTCCGGGGGGTGCTCGTCGAGGTCGGGGACGGGGTGACCCTGGTGGCGACGGACCGCTACCGGATGGTCGTCGCCGGCCCGTGGCAGCACGAGGCGGACGGCGTCACCAGCGCGGTCGTCGTGCCGACGCCGGAGGTCGACAGGCTGGCCGGCTGGCTCGACGGCCGGCAGGGCGACGTCGAGGTGACGGCCGGCGGCGACGCCCTGGTCGTGCGCTCGACGGCCACCCCCGACGAGGTGCGCCTGGACGTGCTGGACGCGCCCTACCCGGACTACCGCCGGGTCCTGGAGCGCGGGACGGGCGGGGAGCCGGTGGACCCCGCCGTCGTCGAGCAGGTCCTGCGCGGCGACGAGCCGCTGGTCGAGCTGGACGGCCTCACCGTGGACCGCACGTTCCTGTGGGACGCCGTGCGCAGCGTGCCCGACGGCCAGGTGCTCCTCCCCGCGGACGGGGTCATCGCACCGCTCGTCGTGCGCTCCCCCGCCGAGGACGTCCTCGCCCTCGTCATGCCGGTGGCGGAGGGGGCGCGGTGAGCGTGCTCATGCACCTGTGCCGCACGTGCGGCCACCGCGCCACCTCCCACGACGGCGGCGACCGAGGATACAGCGGGTGCCGGTGCTGCCGGGGGTCCGGGGACGTCGACCCCGCCCCCGTCCTCGTGGAGACGTTCACCTCGCCCGGCGGGCGCCGCGAGGACCTCTACGCGCCAGGGTCCGTGTGGAACGCGGGCACGATGCACAAGGTCCGGCTGTGCGCGTGCGCCGCGTGCCGCGCGGAGCACGCCCGGCTCACGGCTGCGCCCTGACCCCTGCGCGAGTCAGTCCGCGGGGCAGCAGGCGGCGGCCGGCACCTCGGGCCTCGGCGGGGCACCCACGGTCGGTATGCCGAGGCTCACCGCCGGCTTGCGCGTCGCCCCGGGCGTGGCGCCCTCCTGGAGCGCCGCCCAGGCGTCGCCGCCCCGGGTGCGGCGCACGGCATACCTGCCGCCCTGCACGCCGGAGTCGGCGATGAGGTGGTGCGGCGCGCCGTAGGTGACGCCGACGGTCACGGCGTCGCCCGGCCGTGGACGCTCGGCCCCCTCGGGCACGGCGAAGTGGACCAGCCGGTTGTCCCGGGCCCGGCCGGAGAGCCGCTCGGTCTCGGCGTCCTTGCGGCCCTCGCCCGGGGCCACGAGCACCTCGACCTCCCGGCCCTCCAGCTCGCGGTTGCCCGCCCAGGACACCTCCTCCTGGACGGCGATGAGCCGGTCGAAGCGCTCCTGCACGACCTCCTTGGGCACCTGGCCGTCCATCTCGGCCGCCGGCGTGCCGGGGCGGATGGAGTACTGGAAGGTGAACGCGCTCGAGAAGCGGGAGGCGCGCACGACGTCGAGCGTGTCCTGGAAGTCCTCCTCGGTCTCCCCCGGGAAGCCCACGATGAGGTCGGTCGTGATGGCGGCGTCGGGGATCTGGGACCGCACCCGGTCGAGGATGCCGAGGAAGCGCTCCGAGCGGTAGGAGCGGCGCATGGCCCGCAGCACCCGGTCCGAGCCCGACTGCAGGGGCATGTGCAGGCTCGGCATGACGTTGGGCGTCTCGGCCATGGCCGTGATGACGTCGTCGGTGAAGGCCGCGGGGTGCGGGCTGGTGAAACGGACGCGCTCCAGGCCGTCGACCTCGCCGCACGCGCGGAGGAGCTTGCCGAAGGCGAGCCGGTCCCCGAACTCGACGCCGTAGCTGTTGACGTTCTGGCCCAGCAGCGTGATCTCCACGACGCCCTGGGCGACGAGCGCCTCCACCTCGGCGAGGATCTCGCCCGGCCGTCGGTCCTTCTCCTTGCCGCGCAGGCTGGGCACGATGCAGAAGGTGCAGGTGTTGTTGCAGCCCACCGAGATCGACACCCACGCGGAGTAGGCGGAGTCGCGTCGGGTCGGCAGGGTCGAGGGGAAGACCTCGAGGGACTCGAGGATCTCGACCTCGGCGGCCTTGTTGTGGCGGGCGCGGTCCAGCAGCGCCGGCAGCGACCCGACGTTGTGGGTGCCGAAGACGACGTCGACCCAGGGCGCGCGCTCGACGATGGCGGAGCGGTCCTTCTGCGCCAGGCAGCCGCCGACGGCGATCTGCATCTCGGGGTTCTTCTGCTTGGCGGGGCGCAGCTGGCCGAGGTTGCCGTAGAGCTTGTTGGCGGCGTTCTCGCGCACGGCGCAGGTGTTGAAGACGACGACGTCGGCGACCTCCGGGCGCTCGTCCTCGGGCACGCTGGCCAGGTCGACGTAGCCGGCCGTCTCGAGCAGGCCGGCGAGCCGCTCCGAGTCGTGGACGTTCATCTGGCAGCCGTGCGTGCGCACGTCGTAGGTCTTCGTGGTGTTCATCGCGCCCTCCAGGGTAGCGGCGTCGTGGCGTCCCGCCGGTCCCGGAGCGGGCCGCAGGCTCCGGACGTACGATGGACACGCCCCGTCAGACGACCGGTTTCGGCGAAGGAGCGGCCATGATCCCAGGCGACCGCGAGAGCATCGGCGACGACCTCGGCGTGTACAGCGTCGACCCGGAGGACCAGCTGTCCTCGGCAGACACCCTCGACGGCGACGGCGACCCGCTGGACCGTGGCTACGTCGCGGCAGATCGCCTGCACGGCTCCCTCGCGCACGGTGTCACGGCCCGCGAGCAGGCCGACGGCGAGACGCTCGACCAGCGGATCCGCCAGGAGCTGCCGGACCCCTACGCGACCTACGACCAGTCCCCCGACGACGTCCCGCTTCGAGTCGGCCGCATCGTCGCGCCGGACCAGGGCCTGCGCGAGGACACCGACGCCGAGCTGGTCGCCGATGAGGGCTCGCCCACGAGCTGGGACGCCCCCGAGGAGTCGGCCATGCACTACGTCGACGGCGACGACACCGACGAGCTCGACGAGGTCGAGTGGACCCCCTCGGACGAGGTCGTCCAGGACGAGGACGAGTAGGCGGCCGCGGGCACCCGACGGACGCGCCGAGACCTCGAATGAGGCGCTCGACCGGCCGAGGGGTCTACTGTTGTCCCCCGACCGACGACGCGGAACGGAAGGACTTGCCATCTCGACGGCAGATCCGGGGCTGACGCCCCAACAGCCTCCCGAGCTGGACGCCGAGGCCGAGGAGCAGCGCTCCGAGGAGGTCTCGTCGCGCCACCGGTCCCGCCGACGCCGGGACCGCACGGTCGCGCTCGGGCTGCAGGTGGGCGTGTTCGCCGCGCTCATGGTGCTGTGGTGGGCGGTGGCCAAGGCGGAGCTGGTGCGGCCGCTCTACCTGCCCGGCCCGGGCGCGGTGTGGGAGGCCTTCGTGGACGCCAACCGCTGCCGGCCGATCAGCCAGGAGTCCGACCGGATCGTCTGCGGGGAGCAGGGCTACTACCTGTGGGGCCACCTGCTGGCCTCCCTGCAGCGGATGGCCGTGGGCGTCGGCGCCGCGGTGGTGCTGGGTCCGGTCGTCGGCTTCCTGATGGGCAGCATCCGGTGGGTGCGGGTCGCGATCGAGCCCTACCTCAACTTCATCCGGTCGTTGCCGCCGCTGGGCTACCTGGGCCTGCTCATCGTCTGGTTCGGCATCGGCGACCTGTCCAAGTACTGGCTGCTGTTCCTGGCGGCCTTCCCGCCGATCGTCATCGCGACGATCAACGGCATCCGCAACAACCGCGAGGACCGCATCCACGCGGCCCGGTCGCTCGGCGCGAACCGGTGGCAGGTGGCCACCCAGGTGGTCCTGCCCTCGGCGCTGCCCGACATCATCAACGGCGTGCGGATCGCCGTCGGGTTCGCCTGGACCACCGTGGTCGCCGCCGAGCTGCAGAACGGTCTGCCCGGCATCGGCGGGCTCGCCTACCAGGCCGGTGTCCAGCTGCGCACGCCGCTGGTCATCGCCTGCATCATCATCATCGGCCTGGCCGCGATCGCGCTGGACTCGGCGATCAAGCGGCTGGGCGAGTTCCTCGTCCCCTGGCAGGGACGGGCCTGAGGCCCGGACCGTCGACACACTCCCAAGGAGCACCACATGAGCACCCGGACCAGCACCCGCCGCGGGCGGGCCCTGACCCTGGCCGCGGCCCTGACCGCCACGACCGCCCTGTCCGCCTGCGGCGCGGGCAAGGCCGGCGCGCCGCAGGGCGACGACGCCGGGGCGTCGGGACAGGCGGCCGCGGAGTGCCCGGTCGGCGAGCCGGACGAGAGCATCGAGACCACCGTGCGGATCGACTACCAGCCGATCCCGACCGGCCAGCTGCTCGTCAAGCAGGAGGGCCTGCTGGAGGCGTGCATGCCCAACGCCGACATCAGCTGGTTCAGCTTCGAGTCCGGCGGCGCCGCGATCCAGGGCTTCGGCTCGGACTCGGTCGACATCGGGCTGGCCGGGTCCAGCCCGACGGTCAAGGCGATGTCCGCGCCGCTCGACATCGACGTCCAGACCGTCTACATCTACGACATCATCGGCGACGCGGAGTCGCTGGTCGTCAAGGACCCGGCCATCACGGACCTGGCCGGGCTGGCGGGCAAGAAGGTCGGCGTGCCGTTCTCCTCCACGGCGCACTTCTCGCTGCTGAAGATCCTCCAGGACGAGGGCCTGACCGGCCAGGTCGAGCTGGTCAACCTCTCCCCCGACGCGATCGTCGCCGCGATGGACCGGGACGAGATCGACGCCGCCTGGACCTGGGCGCCGACCCTGACCCAGCTGCTCGACGACGGTGCGACGCGGATCATGTCCAACGCCGACGCCGCCGAGCTGGGCTTCGCGACCTTCGACCTGGCGATCGCCCAGCGCGACTTCATCGAGGCCAACCCGGAGTTCATGGTCATGTGGACCAGGATCCAGGACTACGCCAGCACCCGGATCACCGAGAACCCCGAGGAGGCGGCCGTCCCGATCGCCGCCGAGCTCGGCCTGCAGCCCGAGGACGTCCTCAAGCAGTTCCCCGGCTACGAGTACCCCGACGCCGCCACCCAGCTGGCCGACTACTACGGCGGCGAGGAGATGGCCGGTGTGCTGGAGGAGACCGCCCGCTTCCTGGCGGAGCAGGGCGAGATCGACGAGGTCGCCGACCCCGAGCACTACGCCGACGGCGTCTTCCGCGACGCCCTGGAGGAGGTCGGTCAGTGACCGACGCCGCGCAGGGCCGGCCGGCGGCCCCGACCGCCGGCCAGGCCTCGCCCGGGGTGGGCATCACCCTGGACCACGTCTCCCACCGCTACATCACCGACAGCGGGGAGGTCGTGCACGCCGTGGCCGACACCTCGGTGGAGATCCCGGCCGGCCAGTTCACCTGCGTCGTCGGTCCGTCGGGGTGCGGCAAGACCACCCTGCTCAAGGCCATCGCCGGCTTCCTGCGGCCCACGGGAGGGCAGGTCCTCGCGGGGGGCGAGCCCGTCACCGGCCCCGGGGCCGAGCGCGGCGTGGTCTTCCAGCACGCCAACCTCTACCCCTGGCTGACCGTGCGCAAGAACGTCGAGGTCGGCCTGCGCTTCCGCGGCGTGCCGGCCGCCCAGCGCCGCGCCGCGGCCGAGGAGGCCCTTCACCTCGTCGGGCTCGCCCGCTTCATGGACTCCAAGCCCTACGAGCTCTCCGGCGGCATGCAGCAGCGCGCCCAGATCGCCCGGGTCCTGGCCAGCGACCCCGGCATCATCCTCATGGACGAGCCCTTCGGCGCCCTGGACGCGATCACCCGCCGCCGCCTGCAGAACGAGCTGCTCTCCATCGCCCGGCAGAAGAAGAAGACCATCTTCTTCATCACCCACTCCGTCGACGAGGCCGTCTTTCTCGGGGACCGGGTCCTGGTCATGTCACCGCGCCCCGGCCGGGTCGTCATGGACCAGGACGTGCAGATCTCCTCGCACTACGACCACCCCCTCCTGGACGAGCTGCGCTCCGCCCCGGAGTTCACCCGGCTGCGCGACACCATCAGCGAGGCCATCCGCGAGGACGAGCCCTGAGCGGACGGGCCCCGAGCGATCAGTCGCGCCGGTGCTCGGGCAGCCCGTCGAGCGCCTCGCGGACGACCTGGTAGGCGACTCCGGGCCCGTAGCCCTTGCGCGCGAGGTGGGCGGCGAGCCGCCGGGTCTGCACGTCGCGGTCCAGCCCCCGCATGGTGCGCAGCCGGCGGGCGACGAGCTCCCTGGCCTGCTCCTTCTCCCGCTCGGGGTCGATCTCCTCCAGCGCGGCGTCGACCACCTCGTCGGCCACACCCTTGCGGCGCAGCTCGTGCCGGAGGGCGCCGGCGGCCAGACCCTTGGTCTCCTGCCGGGAGCGCACGAACATCTCGGCGTAGGCCTCGTCGTCGACGAGGCCGACCTCCCCCATCCGGTCGAGCACGCGCGCCGCGACGTCCGGGGCCGTGCCGCGGTCGCGCAGCTTGTCCGCGAGCTGCTGGCGGGTGCGCGGCCCCATGGCCAGCTGCCGCAGCACGATCCGCCGGGCCACGTCGTGGGGGTCGGGCTCCCGCCCGGCGTCGTCCGGCCCGACGGCCCCGCCGCCGTGCCCCGCGGGCGCGGGGCGGCCGGGTGCCCGTCCCTTCTCCGCGGCGGGGCGCAGGCCCGAGGCCCTGGCGGCGGCCTCCGCCGCCGCCAGGGCCTCGCGTGCGGCGTCCAGCCGCCCCGCGTCGGCCGCCATCAGAAGTCGACCGAGACCTCGCCGGTGACCGGGTCCACGCCCGCCGGGAGGTCCTCGACCGGCACGGGCGCGCCGATGCCGAGCTTGGCCTTGATCTTGCGGTCGATCTCGTCGGCCAGGTCGGGGTTGTCCTTGAGGAACTGGCGGGCGTTCTCCTTGCCCTGGCCCATCTGGTCCCCCTCGTAGGTGTACCAGGCGCCGGACTTGCGCACGAAGCCGTGCTCCACGCCCATATCGATGAGCCCGCCCTCGCGGGAGATCCCCTGGCCGTAGAGGATGTCGAACTCCGCCTGCTTGAACGGCGGGGAGACCTTGTTCTTGACGATCTTGGCGCGCGTGCGGTTGCCCACCGCGTCGGTGCCGTCCTTGAGGGTCTCGATCCGGCGCACGTCGATGCGCACCGAGGCGTAGAACTTCAGCGCCTTGCCGCCCGTGGTGGTCTCCGGGCTGCCGAACATGACGCCGATCTTCTCGCGCAGCTGGTTGATGAAGATCGCGGTGGTGCCCGTGGAGCTGAGCGCACCGGTGATCTTGCGCAGCGCCTGCGACATCAGCCGGGCCTGCAGCCCGACGTGGCTGTCACCCATCTCGCCCTCGATCTCCGCGCGCGGGACGAGCGCGGCCACCGAGTCGATGACCACGATGTCCAGGGCTCCGGAGCGGATCAGCATGTCGGCGATCTCCAGCGCCTGCTCGCCGGTGTCCGGCTGGCTCACCAGCAGCGCGTCGGTGTCCACCCCGAGCTTCTTGGCGTACTCCGGGTCGAGCGCGTGCTCGGCGTCGATGAACGCCGCGATGCCGCCGGCCCGCTGCGCGTTGGCGACGGCGTGCAGCGCCACGGTCGTCTTGCCGGACGACTCCGGCCCGTAGATCTCGACGACGCGGCCCCGCGGCAGGCCGCCGACGCCGAGCGCGACGTCGAGGGCGATGGCGCCGGTGGGGATCACCTGGATCGGCGGACGGTCCTCGTCACCCAGCCGCATGACCGAGCCCTTGCCGTGCTGCTTCTCGATCTGCGCCATGACGGCGTCGAGCGCACGCATCTTGTCGTCGCCCGCTCCCTTGGCGGCCGCCGTGGCGGGTGTCCTGCTCTGGGCCATCGCTCCTGCTCCTTCGTCTCGTGGTGGGCGCGCCTACCTTCGACCGACCCTCGGCCGTCCGCACCCGGTGACCGGGTGGTCCGTCCGCGTCCTGTCAGACGCTAGGTGCCCGCACCGACAGACCCGACGATCCGTCCGGCTCCTGTGGAGAGCCGGGCCGCCCAGGGGCACCGTGTGGACAACACTAGATCGAAAACCTGTACGACACGAACCCATCGGGCGGCGTGTCGCACCCCGCCTCCGCGCTTCCCCGGCGTCAAGCACGGCCGCACCCGCCCCTACACTGGACTGCCATCCGCGGATCCCGACACCGCCGTCTCCCGCGCACACCTGCCCCTGCACCCAGGAAGCTCCATGGCCCTGATCGTGATGAAGTTCGGCGGCTCGTCGGTCGAGGACGCCGCCGCGATGAGCCGCGTCGCCCGCCGGGTCACCGCCGCCCGCGAGGCCGGCAACCAGGTCGCGGTCGTCGTCTCCGCGATGGGCGACACCACCGACGACCTGCTCGACCTCGCCGCCCAGATCGCCCCCGGCGTCCCGCCGGAGCGCGAGATGGACATGCTCCTGTCGGCCGGGGAGCGGATCTCGATGGCACTGCTGGCGATGGCGATCCAGCAGCTCGGCGTGCCGGCCCGCAGCTTCACCGGCTGGATGGCCGGCATGCGCACCGACACGGCGCACGGCCGGGCCCGGCTGCTCGACGTCCAGCCGGACCGGGTGCGGCGCGCCCTCGACGAGGGTGGCGTGGCCATCATCGCCGGCTTCCAGGGCATCTCCACCGACGACGACGTGACCACGCTCGGCCGGGGCGGCTCGGACACCACCGCGGTGGCGCTCGCGGCGGCGCTCGACGCGGACGTCTGCGAGATCTACACCGACGTCGACGGGCTCTACACCGCCGACCCGCGGATCGTGACGAGCGCCCGGCGCGTCACCAGGATCACCATCGAGGAGACCCTGGAGATGGCGGCGCACGGAGCCAAGATCCTGCATTTGCGCGCCGTCGAGTACGCCCGCCGCTTCAACGTCCCGCTCCACGTCCGCAGCAGCTTCTCCGACCTGGAGGGCACGCGGATCCTCACCGGCCGACCCCTCACGGAGGACGTCATGGAAGAACCGATCATCTCCGGCATCGCCCACGACAGCTCGCTGGGCAAGGTCACGGCCGTCGGCATCCCCGACCGCCCCGGTGCGGCGGCCGCGGTCGTGGGCGCCGTCGCCCGCGCCGGCGTCTCCGTCGACATGATCGTCCAGAACGTGTCGACCTCCGACGCGGCGACCTCCGACATCTCCTTCACGATCCCCGAGACGGACGGGAGCACCACGGTCGCCGCCGTGCGCGCGCTCCAGGACGAGATGGGCTTCGCCGACGTCCTCTGGACCAGCCACGTGGGCAAGCTCTCGCTCGTCGGCGCGGGCATGCGGTCCAACCCCTCGGTCGCCTCGCGCCTCTTCGCCGCCCTGGCCGACGCGGGCGTCAACATCGAGATGATCAGCACCTCGGAGATCCGGATCTCGGTCATCTGCGACCAGGCCGACCTCGAGGACGCCGTCCGCGCGGTGCACACCGCCTTCGAGCTGGACGCCGAGGACGAGGCCGTGGTCTACGGCGGGACGGGGCGGTGAGAGGTATGGAGCAGCCCGCCCGCCGCCTGCACGTCGCCGTCGTCGGGGCCACCGGTCAGGTGGGCGCCGTCATGCGCCGTCTCCTGTCCGAGCGCGCCTTCCCCGTCGCCTCGGTCCGCTACCTGGCCTCCGCGCGCTCGGCCGGGACGAGACTCCCCTGGGACGGGTCGGCGGCCGGTGCCGACGGCTACGCCGGGCCCCGCGAGATCGTCGTCGAGGACGTCGCGACCGCCGACCTCTCGGGCATCGACGTCGCCCTCTTCTCCGCCGGCGGCGCGGCCTCCCGCGAGCACGCGCCGAGGTTCGCCGCGGCCGGCGCCGTGGTCGTCGACAACTCCTCGGCCTGGCGCACCGACGACCGCGTGCCCCTCGTCGTCAGCGAGGTCAACCCCGACGACCTCGGGCTGGCGGTGCGCGAGGGCGGGTCGCGGATCGTGGCCAACCCCAACTGCACGACGATGGCCGCGATGCCGGTCCTCGCGCCGCTGCACGCCGAGGCCGGCCTCGAGCGGCTGCGCGTCGCCACCTACCAGGCGGTCTCCGGGTCCGGCCTGGCCGGCGTGGACGAGCTCGCTGGGCAGGTGCGTGCTGCGGTGGACGGCCCCGGCGCGCTCGAGGGGCTGGCCCTCGACGGCTCCGCCGTGCCGCTGCCCGACCCGCAGGTCTACGTCGCGCCGGTCGCGTTCAACGTCGTCGCCCTCGCCGGGGACCTCGTGGGCGACGGCGAGACCTCCGAGGAGGTCAAGCTGCGGGCCGAGTCCCGCAAGATCCTCGGGATCCCGGACCTCATGGTGGCCGGGACCTGCGTCCGCGTGCCGGTCTTCACCGGGCACAGCCTGGCCGTGCACGCGGAGTTCGCGCGCCCGATCGTGCCCGGGCGCGCCACCGAGCTCCTCGCGGCGGCACCAGGCGTCGAGCTGGCCGAGGTGCCGACCCCGCTGGCCGCGGCCGGGCGGGACGCGTCCTACGTCGGCCGGGTCCGGACGGACCAGAGCGTGCCGGAGGGGCGTGGCCTGGTCATGTTCGTCAGCAACGACAACCTGCGCAAGGGCGCGGCCCTCAACACCGTGCAGATCGCCGAGGTGCTCCTGCGGCGCGGCCTGGTCTGACCGGGCTCACGCCCGGTCCGTCCCTGCGGACAACGCCCTCCGGACGTCCTCGACGACGGCCTGCTCCTCGGCGGTGACGCCCTCGGAGGCGCCGGCGACGCGGTCCGCCGCCGCCAGGACCACCGTCCGGAAGCCCTCCGCCTGATCGGGCGCCTTGGCGCCCAGCACCTCCATCGCAGCAGCGAGGTCGGCGAGGACGGCGCCGCGCACCTCCTCCGGCGAGCCCGTCCGCGGCGCCGGGAAGGACCCCTTCGTCAGCAGCTCGCGGAGGTCCTCGGGCGCCTCCTGCAGGGCACGCGAGCCGGCCATCGACTCCTTGAAGGTGGCGAGGAAGCCGGGGTCGGCCTGGGACACCAGGGCGATCGCGCCGAAGGCGGCGCGGCGCACCAGGGTGTGCTCCTCGTCGGTGAGCGGGCGGCAGAGATCTCGTCAGTCATGCCCCCACCCTCTCCCCCGGTGACGCGCCTGTCACCCCGTGGGGTCCCGCTCAGTCCTTCTTCCGCTCCGGCTCGGGCAGGTAGTGGTGCTCGGGCGGGACGTCGAGGTCGGCGCACACGGCACGCCAGACCTGGCGCGGCGGGAGGCCGTCCTCGAGGGCCTGCTCGGCGGTGCGCCCCTCGAGCGCACCGAGGGTGTGGGACCGGGCGACGACC
Source organism: uncultured Ornithinimicrobium sp. (assembly GCA_964581125.1). GTDB lineage: Bacteria > Actinomycetota > Actinomycetes > Actinomycetales > Dermatophilaceae > Ornithinicoccus. Next base: position 8,579 of record CAZONQ010000015.1, on the reverse strand, counting down.
ACGGCATACCCCGACCCGAACTCCTGCTCCATGAGGGCCCAGAACTCGCTCAGACGCACCCGCGCACCCTAACCGTCGCGCCTGGGTGCCCGACGCACCCGGTCAGCCGTCCATGAGCGCCACGACCGCGAGCATCGCGGGCATGGCCAGCAGGGTCGTGGCCAGCACGCTGTCGCGCGCGATGTCCTCGCCGCGTCCGTAGGCGACCGCGAGGATGAAGACGTTCTGGGCGGTCGGCAGCGCCGACATGACCACGGCGGCCAGCACCTCGGCCTCCGACAACCCCAGCACGGGCCCGGCCACGAGCGCGGCGACGGCGGGCATGAGCCCCAGCTTGAGCAGCACGACCAGTCCCAGCTCGGCGAGGTTGCCGCGGCCGCGCGGCACCGGGGAGAGCCGCAGCGAGATCCCGAAGGCCAGCAGCATCCCGGGGATCGCCAATCCACCGACAAGCTCGACCGGCGCCCGCAGGTCGGAGGGCAGCTGCACGTCGAGGAGGGCGACGACCAGACCGAGGAGGCTGCCGATCGTCAGCGGGTTGGTGACCGGCGAGCGGAGCACGCGCCGCCACGAGACGTGCCCCTGCTGGCTGGCGTCCAGCGCCGCGAGCCACGCCGGCTGCAGGACCAGGAGCTGCATGAGGATCACCGGCGCCGACCACGAGCCGTCGCCGAGCACGTAGATCGCGATCGGCAGACCGAGGTTGTTGGAGTTGACGTAGCTCACGCCCATGCCACCCATGAGCGCGTGGGTCGCCGACCGGCGCAGCACTAGGCGCGCGAGGAGCAGGTATGCCGTGGCCGTCACCACCACGCCGGCGACCGTGGCGACGAGGAAGCCGGAGAAGATCACGTGGACGTCGGCGTCGGCCACGACGAGGAAGAGGAGCGCGGGCGAGCCCACCCAGAAGGTGAGCCGGGCGAGCACCTGCTGCTCGGTGCGGCCGAACATCCCGGTGTGCGCGAGCAGCCAGCCGACCGCGACGACCGCCGCGATCAGCCAGAAGCCCTGGAGGACGGCGACCACGTGGAGCATTATCGGGTGCGTCCGACGTGCCGTCGCTGCGCGGTCGGCCCGGTCGGACGCGTTACCCTGCACGAATGACCGATTCGCGCGAGCGCCCCGGGACCGGCGGGGCGCGGGACGAGGACGACGACTTCCCGGAGGTGGACTACGTCACGGGCGACGGGGGCGTCACCCGTGACCTGGTGGACCGCAGGCCGGCGGTGCCCCGGACGGTGGCCACGCTCTACGAGGCCCGCCCCAAGCTCAACCCCAACCAGGCCATCACCGAGTTCCTCGAGCGCGTGCACCTGCAGGAGCGCCACGGGCACCTCCGCGTGGTCGACGACCTCATCGGCCTGCAGCGCCGGGTCGGCGACACCATCGAGCTCTACAGGGACAAGCTGCTCAACGCCGAGGCCAAGAGCGGGCGGACGGAGTCGGCCACGTTCGGCATCGGGCAGTTCGACGGCGAGCGTGCCGTCGTCTACGTCGTCGACTGGGCCTTCTTCGCCGGGTCCCTCGGCGAGGTGGCCGGGGAGAAGTTCGTCCAGGCCGCCGAGCTGGCCGCCCGGGAGAAGCTGCCGCTGGTGAGCATGGGCGCCTCCTCCGGCGTCCGCCAGCACGAGAACGTCCTCGGCCTGGTCCAGATGCAGCGGATGGCAGCGGCCGCCAACAAGTTCCAGCACACCACCAACCGGCCCTACATCTCGGTCCTGGCCGGTCAGGTCTGGGGAGGCATGTCCGCCAGCGCGGTCCCGGTCGCCGACCTCGTGGTCGCCCTGGAGGGGACCGACTACGGCTTCGCCGGGGCCCGCGTCATCGAGACCTTCGAGGGCAAGCAGGTCCCCAGGGGCATGCAGTCCGCCGAGGCCAACTACCTCGACCGCAACGTCGACGTGCTCGTCAAGGACGTCGACGAGCTCATCGTCTTTCTCGGGCGCATCTTCGCCGCCGACCGCTCCACGCACAAGATCCGCCCGGAGAAGGGCGATGGCGGTGCGACCAGACCGTCCGACGTGGTCGAGGGCGGACGCCCGATGACCGCCGGTCCGGAGGGATTCTCCGCCGCGCTCTGGGACCACCAGGTGCCCGAGCAGACCGTGCAGGTGCCGCGCGCGAGGCGGGACCGGCCCGGGAGCGACATGGCGCTGCGCGACGCGCTGATGGCGCGCTACAACGAGATCGCGGCCAGCGCCGGCCGGCTCGACACCGAGTTCTTCCTGCAGACCGTCTTCGACTCGGCGGTGCCCTTCTACAACCACGTGCGCTTCGAGGACGAGAAGACCTATCCCAACGTCATCGCCGGGCTGGGCACGATCGGCGAGCAGACCTTCATGGTCATCGGCGACCAGCCCTCCTACCGGATCTCCGGCGGCTACGTCGGCAAGAAGCCGGCCAACCCCGGCCCGGAGGACTTCGAGTACGGCGTGCGCATGATGCTCGCCGCCCAGCGCTGGGAGCTGCCGATCGTGTTCTTCACCGACACGCTCGGCGCCCTGCCGACGATGGCGGCCGAGCGCCGCGGCCAGTCCCGCGCGATCGCCCAGAGCATCAAGACCTCCGCCTCCCACCCGCTGCCGACGGTCTCGGTCATCAGCGGCGCGATGGGCAGCGGCGGCGGTCTGGCGACCACGCCCTTCGGCCGGCACACGGTCATGCTCGACAGCGCGCTCGGCTTCGTCTCCGAGCCGCGCTCGACCGCCACGATCCTCTATGCCGAGGCCAACCCGAGCGTCGACCAGGTGGGGATGACCCTGGAGACGATGCGCGCCTCGGCCGACGACCTCAAGGCCCAGGGCCTGGTCGACACGATCGTGCACGACGCCGAGGACCCCTACGCCACCTCGCGCGCGCTGCGCGAGGCGATCGTCGAGGGCTACAACCGGCAGTACGGCCTGACCCCGCGCCGCCTGCGCCGCCAGGCCGACGAGCGGCTGCGGCCCAAGACGCTGGGCAAGCTGGCCTCCGAGCAGCCGGAGCAGTAGTCCGCGGAGCCCGGCTCAGCTGGTCCAGGCCCGCCACAGCGCGGCGTACTCCCCGCCCGCGGCGATCAGCTCGTCGTGGCTGCCGAGCTCGACGACGCGTCCCTCCTGCACGACGGCGATCCGGTCTGCGTCGTGCGCCGTGTGCAGCCGGTGCGCGATGGCCACGACCGTGCGGTTCGTGAGCAGCGCGCTCATCGAGCCCTCCAGGTGGCGGGCCGTGCGCGGGTCGATGAGCGAGGTCGCCTCGTCGAGGACCAGCGTGTGCGGGTCGGCCAGGATGAGCCTGGCCAGGGCGACCTGCTGGGCCTGCGCCGGGGTGAGCGGGTGGTTGCCCGAGCCGAGGACCGTGTCCAGCCCGCGCGGCAGCGCCCGCACCCAGGTGCCGGCGTCCACGGTGGCCAGCGCACGCCATACCGCGTCCTCGCCGGAGCCCTCGCGCGCGAGCTCGACGTTGTCGCGCACCGAGCCGCGGAAGACGTGGTGCTCCTGGGTGACGAGCGCGACCTCGCGGCGCAGCCGCTCCAGCGGCAGCTCGACCAGGTCGACGCCGCCGACGCGGACGGACCCGGTGCGGGGCCCGTGGATGCCGGACAGCAGCCGGCCCAGGGTCGACTTGCCCGAGCCGGAGGGGCCGACGATGGCCAGCCGCTCCCCCGGGACCAGGTCCAGGTCGATGCCGTGCAGGACGTCCTGGCCCTCGCGGTAGGCGTAGCGCAGCCCGCGCCCGACCAGCTCCGAGCCGCGTGGCTCGCGCGTCCCGGCCTCGCGGTCCGGCGGGACCTCGGCGATGCCGAGCAGACGCGTGGTCGAGGCGACGCCGACCTGCAGCTCGTCGATGGTGCCGACCAGCCGGTCGAAGGGCCCGTGGAAGGTCTCGATGTAGAGCATCGCCGCGGTGAGCTGGCCCAGGGTCACCACGTCCTGGGTGTAGAGCACCGCGCCCACGACGAGCGTGATGACCCGCGGGATCGAGAAGGCCATGTCCATCACGGCGAAGAGGATGTTGCGCAGGAAGAGCCCGTAGCGCTCGGCCTGCGAGGACACCTCGATGTCGTCGACGGCGGCCTGCCGGCGGCGCTCCTGCAGCCCGTAGGCCTCGACGGTGCGCACTCCCTCCACGGTCTCGGTGAGGGTGGAGTTGATGCGGGAGTAGGTCGCGCCCTCCAGGAGGTAGGCGGCCGGCGCCTGCTGCAGGTAGCGGCGCACCTGCCACAGCGACAGCGACGCGGTGAGCAGCGTCGGGAGGGCCAGAGCCCAGGAGTTGACGATCATCGCCACGCAGGTGAGCAGCACCGTGATGACGCCGATGATGAACTCCGGCAGCGCCCAGCGCACGGCCCGGCTCATCGCGCCGACGTCGCGGGTCACGCGGGTGACCAGGTCGCCGGTGCTGGCCGCCTCGACCTTGCCCAGCGGCAGCCGCAGCACCGCCCGGATGATGTGCTCGCGCGCCTCGGCGAGCACCCCGTGCCCGAGGACCGCGGCGAGCCGCTTGGCCAGGAAGGTCAGGACCGCCTGCGCCACGAGGACGCCGGTCACGACGAGCACGAAGGTGCGGATCGTGCCTGCCACGGGGTCGCCGTCGGCGGCCACCACGGCGTCGACGAGCCGGCCGAGCAGCATCGGGACCGCGAGCCCGGCGGCGGCGGCGAGCGCGTTGGCGCCGATCACCGCCGCCACCAGGCCGGCACGGCTCCTCAGCAGACCGCTGACGTAGTCGACGACGGTCCGCGGGCGCGCCACCGGCAGCCCCCGCTCGGGGTCCAGCGCCGTGCGCAGGTGCTCCTGGGCGCGCTCGCGCCGCAGCGCGTGCCGCTCCCAGAGCAGCCGGTGCCGCTCCCCCGGGCGGACGCTCCCCGGGGCCGGCGGGCGCAGCTCCTCGGGCACGGCCGGGGGCCGGCCCTCTCCCTCGCGCCAGGTGCGCGCGGAGTCGGCCAGCAGGCGTCGGTCGAGGGTGCTCACGGGCTCACCTCCTGCGGGGACCGGGTCGGGTCGAGATCGGGTATGGGGTGTGCCGCGCTCTCCCCGCGCAGCACCGTCGAGCGGTAGCCGGCGTGGGTGGCGGCGAGCTCCTCGTGGGTGCCGGTCGCCACCACGCGCCCGTGCTCGAGCAGCGCGACCTCGTCGGCGTGGTGGAGCAGCAGGGGCGAGGCGGTCATGACGACGGTCGTCCGGCCGCGCCGGTGCCGGGGCAGCCGCTCGGCGATCCGGGCCTCGGTGTGCGCGTCGACGGCGGAGGTCGGCTCGACGAGCACCAGGACGGGCGCGTCCGCGGCCAGGGCCCGCGTGAGGACAAGACGCTGGCGCTGCCCGCCGGACAGGCCCCGGCCCCGCTCGTCGAGGACGCCCTGCCAGCCGCCCGGCAGGATGTCGTAGACGTCCTCGGCCGCGGCGGCGTGCAGCGCGGCCTCGGCCTGCTCGCGGGTGAGCCGGCCGTGCGGGTCGACGGCCTCCTGCAGGGTGCCCGCGAAGACGTGGGCGCCGGTGTCGCTGACCAGCACCAGCTCGCGGGTCTGCTCGAGCGGGAGGTCACCGAGGTCGACCCCGCCGAGGGAGACGCCCCAGGTGGTGCCCGCCCGGTCGGAGTCCACCGCGGCGAGCGCCTGCCGGGCGCGGACGCGCTCCTGCTGGGCGAGCCGGGCCGCGCGCCCCGTCGCCTCGTCGTCACCGTCCTGGACGGAGGTCTCGACCGCGGGCAGGTAGCGCCCGAGCCGGTCGGCCAGCGCCGCCGACTCGTCGGGCACGGCGCTGACCACCATCGTCAGCCGCCCCGGCCGCACCCGCAGGCCGGAGGCCGCGTCGACCAGCTCGGCACCGGCGAGGGCGGCCAGCTCCGCCGAGGTCCGCGGCTCGCGGTCGGGCCACGGGTCGGGCGTGCCGAAGACGCCGATGGTCTTGCGGGCGGCGACGACCGAGCGCGTGACCTGCTGGAAGGACTCGAAGACGACCCGGATCGGCTGGACGAGGAAGAGCGCGTAGCCCAGGAAGGTCACCAGCTCGCCGACGCGCAGCTGGCCCTCCCGCACCTGCTGGACGCCCAGGGCCATGAGGGCGACGACGAAGAGTCCCGACAGCAGCACGCCGACCGCCTCGACCAGGGCTGCCCAGCCGCCGACCTGCACGCCTGCGCGGCGGACCCGCTGGCTCTGGTCGGCGTAGTTGTCGCCGAAGATCCGCTCCCCGCCGATCCCGCGCAGGATGCGCAGCCCCGCCACGATGTCGGTCGCCCTCGAGGTCAGCTCGGAGTCGCGCGAGCGCTCCCGGCTCTGCGCCGCGGTGAGCGGGCGCAGCAGGACCGTGGAGAGCACGACGAGCAGCGGAGCGACCAGCAGCACCACCAGGCCCAGCGGGACGGAGATCTGCAGCACGATGACGGCCACGAGCACGTAGGCGACCAGGTTGCCGACCGTGCGCGAGACGATCTCGACGAAGTGACCGAACTGGTCGCCGTCGCTGCCGCTCACCGACAGCACCTCGCCGGTGGGCGCGCGGCGGGGCAGCACGTGGCCCAGGCGCGTCGACTTGTGGGTCACCAGGCGGGTCTGGCCGTAGGCCGCGACGAGCCAGGAGCGCACGACGACCGTGTGGTAGAAGACCCCGCTCCCTGCACCCACCACGGTGACGAGGAGAAGGACGCCGGCCCAGAGCGCGAGCCGGCCGTGGTCGCCCGGCAGGATGCCCTCGTCGATGGCGCGGCCCAGCACCCACGGCGTCAGCGCCGCGGGGAGCATCCAGGCCAGGCTGCACAGGCAGGCCGCGACGACCAGGTCGGGCTGCTGCCGGAGGATCCAGAGCAGGTAGCGACCCGGCGAGCGGGTGTCGGGCTCGTCGGCGCGCGTGGACCCGGGGGTCCAGGCGGTGACGGTGGGTGGGAAGTCGCGCATGGCGTGGTTCAGGGTATGCCGCACCGCGGACAGACCACGAACCATTATTGAGCCGGCGCCAAAGTCGGTGATGGTACCGTGGTACCCATGCTGGTATCCATCGATCGTGCCGGTCGCGTCGTCATCCCCAAGGACGTCCGGGACCGTCTTGCCCTGTCTGGCGACAGCCAGCTGGAGCTGATCGTGGAGGGGGACGAGCTGCGTCTTGCGCCGGTCCGCCTCCCCGGGCGCCGGATCGTCGAGGTCGACGGCTGGCCGGTGGTCGAGGTCGTCCCGGGGCTGCACGTCACCGACTCCGACGTGCAGCGCTGGCGCGACGATGTCCAGCGCTGAGCACTACGCCGTCGACACCAGCGTCGCCGTCGCCGCTCTCGACGCGGCCCACGCCGCGCACCAGGCCTGCCTCGATGTCGTACGGCTGCGCAGGCCGGTCCTCGCCGGGCACGCGGCTTTCGAGGTCTTCTCGGTGCTCACGCGGATGCCGGGGCAGCTTGCTGTCGATCCGGTCGACGCGGGCAACCTCGTCCACCGCGTCTTCCCGGAGGTCGCCTGGCTCACCGACCAGGACAGCACCAGGCTCCGGCTGCGCATCGGGACGCTAGGCATCACCGGAGGTGCCGTGTATGACGCGCTGGTCGGCGAGGCGGCGCGGACGCACGGACTGACGCTGCTCAGCCGCGACCTGAGGGCGTCACGCACCTACGACCTGCTCGGCGTCGCCTGGGAGCCTGTCGGCCCGTGACACCCCGGCGGCACCGCACGTGAGAGGATGTGTGGAGGACCCGACCGCCCCCGCAGCACTGGAGGACACGTGAGCACTCGGCAGGACCTCGCCTGGTGGCAGAAGTTTCTCGTGGCATTGAAGGTGTGGCGACCGACCTACATCACCAAGCACCACGAGGTCCGGGACATGGAGCGGCCCACCTACCCCGCCGTCACCGGCGCCTACGGCAACCGGACTGACTTGACCAAGCGCCGTCGGCTCGTGCCGCAGTCGGGCGACCGCTCCTGACCTAGGGCGACCAACGACTTCTACGAACTCGTCGTCGAGCGGCACCGCCGCGCGAGCACCATCGTGACCTCCAACCGGGAACCGAGTGAGTGGCTGACCATGACCAGCGACGCCCTCGAGGTGGTCCCATCACGCTGGCAAGCGACAAAGTTCACTCCGACACCTCAAAAGACCCGTGTAAGAATGGCACGAGGCCCCAGGGCCGCGCATGACGAGGAGCAGTTCAGCCACCACGCCACGTCGACGCATGGGCTCAATCCCAGGCTCGCGAGATTCGGAGCCCTAGGTCGCTTGTGTCGAACCAACCGCTGGTAGCGTCGTAATCGAAGTGGTTTCCTTCCTGCCCTGATTGCGCCAAAGTCAGTAGGTGTCTCGCGAGCGATCGCAAGCCGGCAACGTTGGCAACGATGTGAATCGTAGCGGGCGCTCCTTGCTCAACGTGCACTCGCACTTCGTGCCATCCTCCCAGTTGGAAACTGCCACCGTACCGGCCGGGAAGCTATAGATCTCTATGCCCACCACCTCGATCCCCGAGGCATCTGTAGGAACTGGCTCTGGGATCACGGTAACTCCTCGGACAGGTAGATGTGAAGGTTGCTCGATGTCTTATTGCGGCCGCCCACTGTAAGCGGGGAAACCCAGGTCTCGAAATTCAGATGAGGTCGCTCCCCGCCCCTGGGAGCAATGCCCGGC
>CAZONQ010000014.1:9494-29346 GCA_964581125.1 uncultured Ornithinimicrobium sp. | reverse complement strand
GACCTGCCGCCCTATGTGATCGGCACCGGCGGAGTGCAGAGCGCGCGTCCGGTCGGGGAGGGCGACCGGGCGCACGGTCTGCACGGTCTGCACGGGGGCGGGGGCGGCGGCCGGGTCACGCACGCGCGCCGGGCGCTGGCCGACGAGCTGGCGGCGCACGCGCGGCTGGTCGACCTGCGCTGGGTCGCGGCGCTGCCGGGGCCGGCGCGGCGGGCGATCGTCGTCAAGACCCTGCGCATCCACGTGCTCGGCGCGGTCCGGCGGCGGCCCTCGCCGCTCGACTGGGCCCCGGGCGAGGCCGCCTGGGTGCGCACGCTGACCCGCGACCTGCTCGCCCTCGGCCCCGACGCCGAGCTGGCGCTGCACCGTGCCGACCGCGAGCTGCTCGACGCGGTCCTCACCGCGCCCGACACCGACGCCCTCGCGGCCGCCTCGGCGCACCGCGCGGACGCCTCGCGCTGGGACATCCTCCTCACACCCGCCCTCCGCCACAACCTCGACCCCGAGTCGACGGTCCGCCAGCACCTCGACCACGCCTTGAGCCTGACCTCGACCCGAGGTCGAGAGTTGCTGGCGGGGGCACTGGCGTCACGGCATACCCTCCACGACGCGGAGCGTCCCCGGGTGCTGGTCCTGTCCTTCAGCCCGGTCGCCTCGGACGCCCGCGTCCTCAAGCAGGTCCGGCACCTGGCGCGCGGGTTCGACGTCGTCACGTGCGGCTACGGCCCGGCGCCCGACGGCGTGACCGCGCACGTGCAGGTGCCCGACGACGTGCAGAACGAGCTCGACGGACGGCTCATCACGCTCAGGGCCTACCGCGCCGCCTACCTCGCGCAGGGCGGCGTCCGCTGGGTGCGACGGCACGTCGCGGCCGGCTCGGCCGACGTCGTCCTCGCCAACGACCTCGACGCCGTCCCGCTGGCCCTCGCCCTGCGGCCGCGCGCCGGCGTGCACGCCGACCTGCACGAATACTTCCCCCGCCTCCACGAGGAGCACGAGGCGTGGATGCGGCGCATCTCGCCCTACCAGGAGTGGCTGTGCCGCCGTTTCCTGCCACGTTGCGACGCGGTCACGACGGTCAGCGGGCGGATCGCCGAGGAGTATGCCGAGCAGTTCGGCGTCGAGGTCGGCGTCGTCACCAACGCCAGCCCCTACGCCGACCTCGCGCCAGGTCCGGTCGGCTCGCCGGTGCTCCTGGTCCACTCCGGCGCGTGCCTGCGCAACCGCGACCTCCACGTCATGGTCGACGCGGTCGTGCTCGCCGCGCGGGAGGGTGCGGCCGTCACCCTCGACCTCTACCTCACCCCGAACGACCCCGGCTACCTCGAGGAGCTGCGGGTCCGCGCCGCGGCGAGCGACGGCGTCGTCACGGTCCGCGACCCGGTGCCCTACGCCGACCTGCTGGGCAGGCTCAACGGCTTCGACGTCGGCGTGCACGTCCTGCCGCCCGTCTCCTTCAACAACGCCAACGCGCTGCCCAACAAGGTCTTCGACTACGTCCAGGCGCGCCTCGGCCTGCTCGTCGGCCCCAGCCCGGAGATGGCCCGGCTGGTGCACGACCACGACCTCGGCCGGGTCGCCGCCGGCTTCGACGCGCGGTCCGTCGCCGCGGCGGTGCGCACCCTGGACGCCGAAGCGGTCGAGGGCTTCAAGACGGCCTCCCACGCCGCCGCGCACGAGCTCTCCGACGCCGAGCAGTCGCGCCGGTGGGTGGAGTCCGTCCGCTCGATCGCGAACCGGGGACGGTGAGAAGCAGCCCCTCGACGCACCTGTCGAGGAAGACCTCTTCCTGATATTCTTCCTCCATGGCGCTGAACATCAAGGATCCGGAGACGGACCGGCTGGCCAGGGAGCTGGCCGGGCTCACCGGAGAGACCATCACGGTGGCGCTCCGGCACGCCCTGGAGGAGCGCCTGCGCCTCGAGCGCCGACGGCGGCGCAGCCGGCCGGACCTGCACTGGATCATCGAGCGCGGACGTGACCGCGCGACCCGTGACGAGCGCGACGAGGACGCGATCCTGGGCTACGCCGAGGACGGGCTTCCCCGGTGATCGTGGTCGACAGCTCGGCCGTCGTCGCCGTCGTGCTGGGCGAGCCCGACGCCGAGGTCTACCTGGCCAGGCTGCAGTCCACCTACGCCGTGCTCAGCGCGGCGAACCACGTCGAGGCTGCGATCGTCGTCGAGGCCAGGCAAGGTCTGGACGCGGCCCGCGACCTGGAGCTCCTGGTCGAGGGCGTGATCGACGAGGTCGCCCCCGTGGACCCGTCGCAGGCCGCTGCCGCCGTCGAGGCGTGGCGGCGCTTCGGGCGGGGCCGGCATCCTGCCGGACTGAACTTCGGGGACTGCTTCGCCTACGGCCTGGCACGGCTGCGCGGGCTGCCCCTGCTGTTCAAGGGTGACGACTTCACCAAGACCGATGTCGCGGTCGCCTGAGGAGTGCCCGATGTCCCGGCTCCCAGGGTGGCCCGGATGAGACCCGACCCCCGCCCGCGACTGCTGATCATGTCGTTCAGCCCGCTGCGCTCCGACGCGCGCGTGCTGCGGCAGGTGCGCCTCTTCGCCGACCGGTATGCCGTGACCACCCTCGGCTACGGCGAGTCGCCGGACGGGGTGGTCGAGCACCTGCGCCTGCCCGACGAGGTGGTCAGCTGGCACAAGGACCGCCGGCTGCTGGTCGCCCGACGCTACGAGACGGCATACCGCAGCTCCCCGGTGGTGGTGGCGGCGACCCGGCTGCTCGAGGGCCGGGCGCGCACCTTCGACGTGGTCCTGGCCGACGACATCGACACGGTGCCGCTCGCGCTGGACCTCGCGCCCCCGGCGGGCGTGCACGCCGACCTGCACGAGTACCACCCCCGCCAGAACGAGGAGAACCGGCGCTGGCGGCTCTTCGTCGCGCCCTACTACCGCTGGCTGGTCCGCACCTACGGCACCCGTGCCGACTCGGTGACGACCGTGGGGGAGGGCATCGCGCGGGAATACAGGATGCGCTTCGGCATCCGGGCCGGCGTCGTCGTCAACGCGCCGCAGTTCGTCGACCTGGCGCCGACGCCGGTCGCCGTGGACGCACCGCTGCGGCTCGTCCACTCGGGCAACGCGCAGCGGCACCGGCTCGACGTGATCCTCGAGGCGATGGACCTGGTCACCGCGCCGATGACCCTCGACCTCTACCTCATGGCCAACGACCCGGCCTACCTGGAGGAGCTGCGCGTCCGCTACGACGGGTCGGACCGGGTGCGCCTCCACCCGCCGGTCGCGCCGCACGAGCTCCCGGCGACGCTCAACGCCCACGACGTGGGGGTCTACGTCCTGCCGCCGGTGTCGTTCAACCACCTGTGGGCCCTGCCCAACAAGGTCTTCGACTTCGTCCAGGGCCGGCTGGCGCTCGTCGTCGGCCCGAGCCCGGAGATGGCCGCGCTCGTGCGCCGGCACGGCCTCGGCGTCGTCACCGACGACTTCACCCCCGAGTCCCTGGCGCAGGCGCTCGACGGCCTCACGGCGGAGGACGTGCGGCGCTTCAAGGCGGCGTCGGACGCCGCCGCGCGGGAGCTGTCCGCCGAGCGCCAGGTCGTCGGCTGGGCGCGGGCGGTCGACACGCTCGCGGCGCGGGTCAACGGCTGAGGCGCCCCGCGGCGCTCACAGCCCGGTGACCTGCCAGGCGCCCTCGACGCTGCGTCCGACGTAGCCCAGCGCCTCGTTGATCGCGAGCATGTGGGCGTTCTCGTCGGCGTTCCAGGTGTGCAGGCGCCGCACCTGCGGCGCGTGCTCGGCGAGGAGCGGCAGGTTGAGCGCCTTGACGAGCATGCCGAGCCGGTGGCCGCGGTGCCCGGCGTGCACGAGCGTGTCCTCCTGGTAGGCCACCTGCGGCCGGTCGCGCGACACGTCGACGTAGGTGTAGGCGACCAGCGCCCCGGTCGCCACCTCCTGGGCCACCGTGGTGACGCGCGTGCGACCCATCGCCGCGGCCTGCCGGTCGATCGTGGCCACCCGCTCTGCGTCCCACGCCTCCGGCTCCACCTCGAGCGCGCCCGACGGCACGTCCGTGCTCATCCGCGCCATCAGGTCGGCCATCGCGGCCCGGTGCTCCTCGGGCGTCGGGCCGACCCACCCCATGCTCCGGTATGCCGTTCCCGCCGCCGCACGCGCGTCCGGCAGGTGCACGGCGGCCAGGTCGAGCGCCGTCCGCAGCTCGACGACGCTGTGCCGCTCGGCCTGCTCGAGGGCGAACCCGAGGCCGGACAGCACGCGGGAACGCCCGTCGAGCGGCACCCGTCCGACACCCGTCCGGGGGACGAGGTGCTCGCCGTCGGCGACGGCGTGGGAGGCCCACACCTGGACGCTGCGCCGGCCGGCCTCGACGAGCGTGCGACGGGCGGCCTCCCACAGCGCGGTCACGACCGCACCGAGGTCGGCGTCGGGGTCGACGGCGAAGCTGCCCGAGGCGCCCGAGGTGTTGTCCCGCAGCGGCAGGCCGAGCCAGAGCCCGCCGAGGACCGTGCCGTCCTCGACGGCGAGGAGCACCCGCTTGTCGGTGTAGGTCTGCTCGGACAGTGAGGTCAGCATGACCTCGGCGGAGTCGGCCAGGTCGTCGTCCCCGAGGCCGGCGACCAGGTCCCGGCGCTCGACCTCGGCGAAGGCGACGAGCAGCGACGACGGCTCGGCGGTCGGTCGGTCGGCGTCGGGCAGGGGGACGATCTCGAGGCTCACCCGACCAGTGTCGTCGTGCAGGTCGGTGGGCCACAACGGGTTATCGGGGCCCGGTGGGAGAGGTGCCCAGGAGCGCGTCGAGCACCGCCGCGGCCGCGTGGCCCTCGCCGTAGGGGGCGGCGTCCGTCGGCTCCGGGGCCGGCCGGGACGCCGCGTCGCGCAGGGCGGGGCCCGGCTCGACGAGCACGTTCCAGCCCAGCTCCACGGTCTCGACCCACTCGGTCTCGGTCCGCACCGTCGTGCACGGCGTGCGCAGGGCGAACGCCTCCTTCTGCAGGCCGCCGGAGTCGGTGATGACCCCCCGCGCGGCCGAGACGGCGCCGACGAGCGAGGGATAGGGCAGCGGGTCGCGCGTCGTCAGCGACCCGCCGTCCAGGTCGAGGCTCTGCTCGGCCGCCCGCGCCCGCAGGCGGGGGTGCGCGAGCAGCACGACCGGGTGGTCCACCTGCTGGAGCGCCTCGACGACCGCGCGCAGCCGCTGCGGGTCGTCGGTGTTCTCCGCGCGGTGGACCGTGGCGACCGAGAACGTGCCCGGCTCCACCCCCAGCTCGGCCAGGACCGCGTCGGTGTCGGCCAGCTCGTCGCGCACCCGGTGCAGCACGTCGATCATCACGTCGCCGACGAGCACGGCGCGCGGGGCCAGGCCCTCGGCGGCCAGGTGGTCGACCGCGACCTGCGTCGGGGCGAGGCACAGGTCCGCCGCGTGGTCGGTGAGGACGCGGTTGTGCTCCTCGGGCATCCGCCGGTTGAAGGAGCGCAGCCCCGCCTCGAGGTGTGCGACCGGCACGTGCAGCTTGACCGCGGACAGCGTGCCGGCGAGCGTGGAGTTGGTGTCGCCGTAGACGAGCACCCAGTCCGGCGCGTGCTCCTCCAGCACCGCGTCCATCGCGCCGAGGATCGCCCCGGTCTGCACGCCGTGGCTGCCGGAGCCCACGCCCAGGTGCACGTCCGGGTCGGGGATCCCCAGGTCGCGGAAGAAGACGTCGGACAGCATCGGGTCGTAGTGCTGCCCCGTGTGCACGATCACGTGCTCCACCCCGCGCCGCGCGCACTCTGCCGCCACCGGGGCGAGCTTGACGAACTGCGGACGGGCACCGACCACGCTGAGGATCTTCACGCTGCCCAAGGGTAGAGCGCCCCGCCCGCGATAGGTTGGCCACATGCGCGTGCTGGTGGTGACGACCTGGCTCCCGACCCCGGCCTCGCCCTCCACCGGCGCGTTCGTCGCCCGGGACGTCGCGGCCCTCTCCTCGAGGTATGACGTGCACGTCCTCCACCTCTGCGCCCCCTCGCTCCTGGGTCCCGCGGGTGCCGGGGGGAGCGGCGGCGGTGCCGCGGACGGTCGGGGCGTGGAGGGGCTCGCCGGCGTCTCCGTCGAGCGGCTCGCGATGGATCCCCGGCGGCCCGACCACGTGTTCCGCGCCCGTGGGCGGGTGCGGGCGGTGGCGGCGGGTGCCGACCTGGTGCACACGATGGCGGTCTCGGCGCTGCTGCCGATGACGGGCCGACGGCCCGGCGTGCCCTGGGTCCACACCGAGCACTGGTCCGGCCTGCTCGCGCCGGAGACCCTCACCCCGGCGCTGCGGGCAGCGCGGCCCGGGGTGCTGCGGCTGCTGCGCCGGCCCGACGTGGTCGCGGTCGTCAGCGAGCACCTGGCCGCCGGTGTGCGCGAGGTGCGCCAGGGTCCGGTCGTGGTCGTGCCCAACATCGTCGACGCGCCCGACGTCGTGCTCCCGCGGCGGGACGCCGGGAGCCCGCTCGTGGCCCCCGCGGCAGGCGACGGGCCCGGGCCGTCGCACCCGGCGCGGCGCGGCCCGCTCGAGGTCGTCGGCGTCGGCGGCCTCATCCCGCGCAAGGACCCGCTCGCCGCGGTGGGCGCCGTCGCCGAGCTGCGGCGGCGCGGCGTGGACGCGCGGCTCACCTGGGTCGGCGAGGGGCCGCTGCGGGGGCAGGGGGAGGCGCTGGCCGCCGAGCTCGACGTGCCGCTCGCGCTGACGGGGCCGGTCCGGCCGGAGCAGGTCCAGGAGATCGTGGGGGCCGCCGACGTCTTCCTGCTGCCCACGCACGCCGAGACCTTCTGCGTGGCGGCGGCCGAGGCCCTCGCCGCGGGCCGCCCGGTCGTGGTGGGCGACAGCGGCGGGCCCCGGGACTTCGTCGCGCCGCCGAGCGGGCTGCTCGTCACGCCCGGCGCGCCCGCCCCGGTGTGGGCCAACGCGGTGGAGCGGGTCTGGGCCGCCAGCGCCGACCTGCCGGCCGAGGAGATCGCGGCGCCGGTCGTCGAGGCCTACGGCGCGCGGTCCTACGCCGCGCGCGTGGCGGAGGTCTACGACGGCCTGGTGCGGAGGGGACGTGACACCGGTCCGTCCGGCGGACCGGTGTCACCCGGCCAGGACGGGTCGGCCTCGCCCGACCGGGACGAGCCGTCGCCCGGCCGGCACGGTGGAGAGCCGGCAGACCAGCAGGCCTCACCCCTGGTCGACGTCGTGGTCGCCACGCACTCGGCACAGCGGCAGACCGAGCGCGCGGTCCGCTCCGTCCTCGACGGCTCGCAGGGCGTCGACGTGCGCGTCACCGTGGTCTGCCACGGACTTGCCGCCTCCGACGTCGCGGCGTCGTGGTCCCGGGCGACGCGCGAGGACCCGCGCGCGCGCCTGCTCGAGCACCACGACGGCGTGCCCAGCCCGGCGGGGCCGTTCACGGCCGGGCTCGACGCGGCGACGGCCCCGTGGGTGAGCATCATGGGCAGCGACGACCAGGTCGCCCACGGGGCGCTGCGCAACTGGCTGGACGTCGCGGCCGCCACCGGTGCCGAGGTCGTGCTCGCCGAGGTCCGGCTGGACGGCACGACCGTGGCGACGCCGCCGACCCGCCTCGGCGTGCGGCCGGGACGGGCGCGGCGCCGCGCCGAGGGGCTGGACCTGGTGCGCGACCGGCTGGCCTACCGCTCCGCGCCGCTCGGCCTGCTCTCCAGGGAGGCGATCGCCCGGACCGGCGCACGCCTGCTCCCCGGCGCACGGACGGGGGAGGACGTGCCCTTCGTCACCCGGCTGTTCGAGGGGGCGCGCGTGGCGCTGGCGGAGGGCACGCCATACCTCGTGGGGACGGACGCGCAGGACCGGGCGACGGCGGTCCCCAGGCCGGTGCGCGAGGAGCTGGTCGCGGTGACGGCGCTCCTGGACGACCCGTGGTTCGCGGGGCTGCCGCCGGCCCGGCGCCGCGCGGTGGCGACCAAGCTGCTGCGGATCCACGTCTTCGGCACCGTGCTCAACCGGCCGGACCCCGCGTGGTGGACGCCGCAGGAGCGCGACGACCTCGGCATCATCGCCGCGCGGCTCGTCCGCGAGGTGCCGGGCGCCCACGCGCCGCTGAGCCTGGCCGACCGGGACCTGCTCGCCGCGGTCCTCGACCCGGCCGTCCCCGCCGGGCGGATGGTGGAGCTGGCCCGGGCCCGGCGGCGCCACGGCACGCCCCGCACGCTGCTGCCGCACGACTGGAGCCAGGTGCTGCACCGCGAGGCGCCGCTGCGCTTCATGGCCGCCTCCCTCGCCGCACGCAGGTCCCGCTCCCGGCGCTCCAGCGGGTGACACCGTGCGCCTCGGGCGCGGGTCAGACGTGCGCGTCGAGCCAGGCGAGGAGGTCGTCCTCGACCTCGTCGCGGTTGGTCTCGTTGAGGACCTCGTGGCGGGCGCCGGGCCAGATCCGGACGGTCACGTCCTCGATCCCGGCGTCGAGCATCGCCGCCGCCACCTCGACGGCCGCGTCGGCGCCGCCGACCGGGTCGGCCTCCCCGACGACGATGTGGACCGGCAGGTCCTCGGGCATCATCGCGACCGTCGAGGGCTCGCTGACCCACAGCAGGCCGGTGAGCAGGTCGCGGTAGAACGCGGTCGTGCAGCGCACGCCGTTGAGGTCGTCGGCGCGGTAGGCGTCCACCTGCGCCTCGTCGCGGGAGAGCCAGTCGGCGTCGGTGCGGTTGGGCCGGAACTGTCGGTTGTAGGACCCCAGCGTCAGGGACTCCATCAGCGCGCTGCGCGCCCGTGGGCCGCGCAGCCTCAGCTCGAGCTCGGCCAGCCGCAGCCCGAGCCTGCCCCGCAGGCCCGGGTCGCCCGCCGTCCCGGAGAGGATCAGGCCGTCGATCCGGTCGCCGTGGCGCGCGGCGTAGGCCCGCGCGAGGAACGAGCCCATGCTGTGCCCGAGCAGCACCAGGGGCACGCCGGGGTGCTCGGCACGCAGGTGCCCGGTGAGCGCCACCAGGTCGTCGACGACCGCCGCGAAGCCGCCCTCGTCGCCCAGGTGACCCAGCTCGTCGGGGCCGCCGGCCGACCGCCCGTGGCCGCGGTGGTCGGAGGCGTAGACGGCATACCCCTGCGACGCCAGCCGCTCGCCCAGGTGCCCGTAGCGCCCGGCGTGCTCCACCATGCCGTGCGCGACCTGCACGACCGCGCGCGGCGGACCCTCCGGCAGCCAGCGGTGGACGGTGAGCACGGTGCCGTCGGGCACCCGGTGGGTGAAGGTGGGGGCGGCCATGACCACAGGGTATGGCGTGCCGCCCCGTATCCTGATGACCGCACCGGACACCTCGAGAGGACGGACCCCACCACATGAAGATCGCGGTCGTCGCGCTGGGCAAGATCGGGCTGCCGCTGGCGGTGCAGTTCGCCGACGCGGACCCCGGCCACGAGGTGGTCGGCGTCGACGTCGACCAGCGGGTCGTGGACACGGTCAACCGCGGCGAGGAGCCGTTCCCGGGGGAGGCGCACCTGGCCGAGAAGCTGGCCGAGCTGGTGCCGGCCGGGCGGCTGCGGGCGACGACGGACTACGCCGAGGCGGTCCCCGGCGCGGACGCGGTCGTCGTGGTCGTGCCCCTCTTCGTCGACGAGGCCACGGGCCAGCCGGACTTCGGCTGGATGGACGGGGCGACCCGCAGCCTGGCGCAGCACCTGAGCCCGGGCACGCTGGTCTCCTACGAGACGACCCTGCCGGTCGGCACCACGCGCGACCGGTGGAGGCCGATGATCGAGGAGATCTCCGGCCTGACCGAGTCCCCGGCCGACGGCTCCGACGGGTTCTGGCTGGTCTTCTCCCCGGAGCGCGTCCTCACCGGCCGGGTCTTCGCCGACCTGCGCCGCTACCCCAAGCTCGTCGGCGGCCTCACCGACGCCGGCGCCGCCCGCGCCGTCGCCTTCTACCAGGCGGTCCTGGACTTCGACGAGCGCCCCGACCTGGCCCGGCCCAACGGCGTGTGGGACCTGGGCTCGGCCGAGGCCGCCGAGATGGCCAAGCTGGCCGAGACCACCTACCGCGACGTCAACATCGGCCTGGCCAACCAGTTCGCCCGGTTCGCCGACTCCGCCGGCATCGACGTCCACCAGGTCATCGAGGCCTCCAACTCCCAGCCCTACAGCCACATCCACCACCCCGGCATCGCGGTCGGCGGGCACTGCATCCCGGTCTACCCGCGCCTCTACCTGTCCACCGACGCCGACGCCACCGTCGTGCGCGCCGCCCGCGAGGCCAACGCCGGCATGCCGGACTACGCCGTCTCCCGCGCCGAGTCCCTCCTCGGCTCGCTGGAGGGTCTGCGGGTCGTGGTCCTGGGCGCCTCCTACCGCGGCCGGGTCAAGGAGACCGCCTTCTCCGGGGTCTTCGCGACCGTCGAGGCGCTGCGCTCCCGCGGCGCCGAGGTCCTGGTCCACGACCCGATGTACACCGACGCCGAGCTGAGGGCCCTCGGCTGGGAGCCCTGGGCCTGGACCCCCGGCGAGCCCGGCGCCCCCGTCGACGTGGCGATCGTCCAGGCCGACCACCCCGAGTACGCCCGGCTCTCCGCCGCCGACCTGCCCGGCCTGCGGCTCCTCCTCGACGGCCGCCGCGTCACCGACCCGGAGCGCTTCACCGGCGTGCCGCGCCTGACCATCGGCGGGGGCGAACCGGTCGGCCCATGAGCTGGGGGGAGGTGGTGCCCGGGATCGTCGGGCTCGCGCTGCTGTGGGTGCTGCCGGGGTATGCCGTGCTGCGCCTCCTCGGCGTGCGCGGCCTCCTCGCGCTCGGTGCGGGCGCGGCGGTCACCTCGGGCGTCTCCGGGGTGCTGGCGATCGTCTACGCCTTCGTCGGGCTGGGATGGTCGCTCTGGTCCTTCCTGGCCGGGCTGCTGCTCGTCGCGGTCGTCGCGGCCGTGGCGGGCCGGCTCCTGGGCACCACCTCGCACCCGACCGGCGTCATGGTCGCGGGGGAGCGGCAGCTGCACACCCGCGAGAAGGTGTGGCTCGGCCTCACCTGGGCCCTCGGCGGCGGCGTGCTCGCGGCGGCGATGACCGACGGCATGGGCCGTGCCGACCAGCCGCCGCAGGCCTGGGACGCCGTCTTCCACCTCAACGCGCTGTGGTTCGTCCGGGAGACCGGCAACGCCAGCTCCCTGGGCGGGCTCGCGCCCATGTACGCCGACAAGGTCGAGCCCTTCTACCCGGCCGTGTGGCACGGGATCGTCGCGGTCGCGCCCGGCTTCGAGCGGGTCACCGAGGCGGCCAACTCCTCCTCGCTCGTCGTCGGCTCCGTGGTCTGGGTGGCGGGGCTGGTGGCCCTCACGCGCGTCGTCTTCCCCTCCAGGGTGCTGCCCGCCGTGCTCGTCCCGGTGCTCGCGGCGGCCTACGTCACCTTCCCGGCCGTCGCCGTGTCGATGCTGGCGGTGTGGCCGTTCGCGCTGTCGGTGGCGTGCGTGCCGGGCACGATCGCGCTGGCGATCGCCACCCTGCGCGGCGTGCTGCCGTGGCAGATGCACCTGGCGCACGGTGCGGGCCTGGTCATGGCCGTCACCGGCGTGGTCATGGCCCATCCCTCGGGGCTCTTCTCGCTCATCCTCCTCGCGCTCCCGCTGCTGACCGTGCTGCTCGCCCGCCAGATGCGCCGCCAGGCCCGGCGCGGGTCGCGCGCGCTGGCCTGGGCCGTGATGGTCGGCTGGGTCGTCGCGGTGGTCGGGGTCCTCGTCTTCCTCGTCAGCTTCCCGCCGGTGCAGGCGATCATGGACTACGAGCGCGGCGGCCAGGACTCCTACCTGCCCGGCGTCGGGTCCCTGCTCATCGACCACCCGCTCATCTACGTCTACAAGATCACCTCGGTCAACCTGGTCGGCACCGCGCTCGTCGTCCTCGGCGCGGCCCTGACCGTCCGGCGCTCCCACGCGCGCTGGCTGGTCGCCTCGCTCGCCGCGGCGGTCGCGCTCACGCTCCTGGCGGCGGGCCCTCCGGAGAACCCGCTGCGGGTCCTCGCCGGCTTCTGGTACACCCAGCCCTCCCGCCTCAACCAGCTCGTCCTCGTCCCGGCGCTCGTCCTGGCGGCCGGCGGCGCCTCGTGGGCGGCGCGCCTGGCCGCGGACCGGCTCCGGGCCCCGCTGCCGGTCACGGCCGCCGGGCTCGTCGTCGTGGTCGTCGTGCTCACCTCGGGCCTGCGCTGGACCAGCCAGACCCAGGTGATGGCGTCCACCTACACCGCATACCCGATCGCGTGGGGGACCATCCTGGAGCCCGAGGAGATCGCGATGATCGACAGGGCCCGGGAGACGCTGCCCGACGACGCCGTGGTGCTGGGGGAGCCGGTGGCCGGCTCGCCCTACCTCCTCAACCGGGCCGACGTGCAGGTCGTCTTCCCCCAGCTCAGCCCGATCCCCGACTCGCCCGAGCGCACCGTCCTCGAGCAGCACTTCGACGAGTGGCGCACCCGGCCCGAGGTGTGCGAGGCGGTCCGCGCGCTCGGCGTCACCCACGTGTATGCCGACTCCCTCACCTTCGAGGACCCGCTCAACGCGAAGTACGAGGAGACCACGCCGGGCCTCTACACCATCGAGCCCGGTGACGAGGCCGAGGGCTGGCGCAAGGTCGACGAGGGCGGGCACGCCTCGCTGTGGGAGTTCACCGGCTGCGGCTGATCCGGTCGGTCCGCGGCAGCACCATGACCAGGACGGGCTCGAGGTCGTCGGGCAGCCAGTCCGGCCGGAAGCGGCCCACGACCTCCCAGCCGCGCCGCAGGTAGAGCGCGACCGGCCCCTCGTGCTCGGCGACGACGTCGAGCACCGGCGCGCCGCCCCCGGCCAGGGCGTGCTCGGTCGCGGTGGCCAGCAGGGCCGAGCCGACGCCGCGGCCGCCGAGCCCCCGGTCCACGAAGAGGACCTCGACCGCGCGCAGCGCCCCGACCGGCACGCCGTGCGCGCGCGAGCCCAGCCGTCCGAGCTCGTCGCCGGCGGCCACCCGGTGCACGCCCACGTGACCGACGACGCGCCCGTCCAGCTCGGCGACCCAGGCGGCCAGCTCCGTGGGGCGGCGGACGAAGTCCACCGGGTCCCCGGGCGGCGGCCAGGAGAAGGGGTACTGCGTCTCCGCCTGCTGCCGCGCGAGGATCTCAAGGAGGGCCGGCAGGTCGTCGTCGCGCCGCCGACGGACCTGCGGGCCGGTCAGACCCACTGGCCCCGCGCCACCAGGACGTCCTTGAGCAGGTCCGCGCGGTCCGTGATGAGGCCGTCGACGCCCAGGTCGAGCAGGCGCACCATCTCGGGGACGTCGTTGACCGTCCACACGTGCACGAAGCGGCCGACCTCCTGGGCGGCCGCGACGGTCGTGGGCGTCACCACCTCGATGCCGAAGTGGTGCGTCGGCACCTGGAGCCCGTCGACGGACGCCAGCGCCCGCGCCACCACCCCCGGGCGCACGAGGTGCGGCAGCTCCGCGGCGGCGCGGAAGGCGGTGGTCGTGCTCTGCCCGGCGGACGTCGCGACCGGGCGGGTGAGCCGCATCAGCGCGGCCTGGCGCCGCTGGTCGGAGAAGGAGGTGACGCACACGCGGTCGTGCGCCCGGGTCCGCTCGATGACGCGGACCAGCGGCACGATCGCGCCGGAGGACTTGATGTCGACGTTGACCCGCAGCTCGGGCCAGGTGCCCAGGATGTCCTCGAGCAGCGGCACGGGCTCGCTCCCGCCGACCCGGGCCCGCGACACCTCGCGCCAGGCCATCTCCGGGATCGCGCCCACGCGGTCGGTGACCCGGTCGAGCGTCTCGTCGTGGAAGGCGACCAGGTGCCCGTCGCGCGTGGCGTGCACGTCGGTCTCGACGTAGCGGTAGCCCAGCTCCACCGCGGCCGCGAAGGCGGGCATCGTGTTCTCGAGGCCGTCCGTGGAGAAGCCGCGATGGGCCATCGCGACCGGTCCCGGGTGGTCGAGGTAGGCAGTCCGCACACCAGCAAGACTAGGTCCCCGACCCCTGTGGCCGCCGGTCAACGCGCGGACGGCCGCGGACCGGGTCACGCCGCGGCGTCGGTGCCGGTGCCCACCGGCTCCTGCGCGACCACGGCGAGCCGCTCGAGGGTCGTCTCCATCCCGGCGCGCAGGTTCCTCGCCCGCTCCTTCTGCCCCATCAGGCGCAGCAGGACGTAGGCCAGCGGCGACAGCGGGCGGGTCACGGTGTAGCTCTCGACGACGCGCGTGCCGGCACCCTCGAGGCTGAGGCGGAAGCTCCACTCGAGCGTGCCGAACAACGGCTCGGTGCGGCTGACCGTGAACTCCCGTCCGCGCTCGGCGGTGACGACCACCGGACGGTTGGGCCAGCGCATGACGCCGCCGAGGGTGTTGACTGCCCGGAACCGGGCGCCGGGCGCCGGCCCGGTCGCCCCGTCGAGCCACGTGCAGCTGAGGATCTCGGGGGAGAGCTCGGGCATCCTCGTGACGTCCGCGACGATGTCGTAGACGGCCTCGGGGGAGGCCTGGATCGTGCGCTCCACCGCGTCGGTGGTGAGGGGCGTGCTCATGAGGGGGTCCTTCCGGGGCGGTAGCGGTCGACGAAGAGGTCGAGGACGTCGTCGGTCAGCGAGGTGAAGAGGCCCTCCTCGAAGCCGGCGCCGGGCTGGTTGGCAGCCTGCTGGGTGAAGATCCCGCCGGTCAGCACGGTGAGCAGCCGGGCGGCCTCGTCGGTGTCCGCGGCGGGCACCAGCTCGCCCCGCCCGACGGCGATCCGCAGCTGCTCCCGCGCCCGCGCGAGCAGCTCCCGGGCGAGATCCATCCCGGCCGGCCCTGGCTCGAAGCCGGGCACCGGCCGCCAGAGCATGAGCGCGGCCAGGCCGCGCTCCTGGGTCGTCCAGCGCAGGAACGCCCGGTGCCCCTCCAGGAGACGCTCGAGACCGGGCTCGCAGCTCTCGGTCGCCTCCAGCACGAAGGTCGTCAGCCGCCGCTGCCCGCGGGCGAAGAGCCCGTCGTAGAGGTCGTGGAGGGAGCTGACGTGCTTGTAGAGCGACGGGGGCCGCATGCCCATGCGACGGGCCACCTCGGAGACGGTCACCGCGCCCGCGCCCTCCTCGTCGAGCACGTCCTGGGCGTGGTCGAGGATCTCCTCCATCGTGGCCGCGCGCCGGCGGGCGGTCCGGCTGGCCGCGTGGCTCATGGTCGTAGCCATGGCTATATGGTGTAGCCACGTGGCTCGCGCGTCAAGGGTGTCGCGGCGGTCGCGGCAGGTCGGAGGGGAGCGGCGTCAGCGGCCGCGCACCGGGCCCAGGTCGGGCGGCACGGGCGAGGGCTCGCCGACCTCGTCGAAGGGACGGGCGCCGCCGCCCAGCCGGAGGGTCTGCGCGCTGTCCCGCCAGGTGCTGGGGAAGGGTGCCCTCGCCGCCGCGCGCGTCAGGCCGACGTCGTCCAGCGGCCGTCGCGAGGCGACGACCACCACGTTGCCGTAGCGCTTGCCGCTAGCCACCTCGCGCAGCACCATCTGGCCGACGTGGGGCAGCTCCTCGCGCAGGGTGGCGCAGTAGCGGGCCGCCCAGCGCAGCCCCGGGTCGTCCGCGACGTTGGCGAGGACGAGCCCGTCGGGAGCCAGGACCCTGGCCAGCTCGCGCGTCCAGGCGCGGCCCGCCAGGACCGCCGGCACCCGACCCTCGTCGAAGGCGTCGACGACGACCACGTCGGCCGAGGCGTCGCGCAGCCCGGCGACGCCCTCCTGCCCGGGGACCGGCCGGACCCGGACCCGGTGCCCGCGGGGCAGCGGCAGCTCGCGCCGGACGAGCTCGGTGAGCGCGGAGTCGGGCTCGAGCACGATCTGGGGCGACCCGGGGTGGACGCGGTGCACCCAGCGGGCGAACGTCATACCTGCACCGCCGACGTGCGTGACCGCCAGCGGTGCGGGGTCGGGGCGGAGGGCCTGGAGGACGAGCGCGAGGTGCTGGACGTACTCGAAGACCAGGAGCAGGGGGTCGTCGGGGTCGACGTAGGACTGCTCGAACCCGTCGCGGACGACGGTGGCGCCGCCGCGCTCGTCCCAGACGACGCTCAACGGCGCCCCTAGATGTCGCGGAAGGTCTGGATCTTGGCGCCGAGGGCGTTGAGCCGGGAGGCGAGGTCCTCGTAGCCGCGGTTGATCACGTAGACGTTGCGCAGCACCGAGGTGCCCGGCGCGGCCAGCATCGCCAGCAGGATGACCACGCCCGGGCGCAGCGCCGGCGGGCACATGATCTCGCCGGCGCGCCAGCGGGTCGGGCCCTCGATCATCACCCGGTGCGGGTCCATGAGGTGGACCTTGGCGCCGAGCGTCGTGAGCTCGGTGAGGTAGATCGCGCGGTTCTCGTAGACCCAGTCGTGGATGAGCGTCGAGCCCTGCGCGCAGGCCGCGATGATCGCGAAGAACGGCAGGTTGTCGATGTTGAGGCCCGGGAACGGCAGCGGGTGGATCTTGTCCAGCGGCGCCTTGAGCGGGCCCGGCACCGTCCTGAGGTCGACCAGGCGGGTGTGCCCGTTGGCCGAGACGTACTCGTCGGACAGCTCGCACTGCAGACCCATCGTGTCGAGCACGGCCAGCTCGATCTCCATGAACTCGATCGGCACCCGCCGGATGGTGATCTCGCTGCCGGTGACGACCGCGGCCGCGACCAGGCTCATCGCCTCGATCGGGTCCTCGGAGGGGGAGTAGTCGATGTCCTGGTCGATGTGCTCCACGCCGGTCACGGTGAGGGTGGTCGTGCCCAGGCCCTCGATCGTCACGCCGAGCTTCTGGAGGAAGACGCACAGGTCCTGGACCATGTAGTTGGACGAGGCGTTGCGGATGACGGTGGTGCCCGGGTGACGGGCGGCCGCGAGCAGGACGTTCTCGGTGACGGTGTCGCCGCGCTCGGTGAGCACGATCGGGCGGGTGGGGCGCTGCGAGGCGTCGACCGAGGCGTGGTAGGACCCGGTCGTGGCCGTGACGTCGAGGCCGAACTGGCGCAGCGAGGTCAGGTGGGGCTCGACCGTGCGGGTGCCGAGGTCGCAGCCACCGGCGTAGGGCAGCTCGAAGCTGTCGAACTCGTGCAGCAGCGGGCCGAGGAACATGATGATCGTGCGGGTGCGGCGCGCGGCCGCG
Organism: uncultured Ornithinimicrobium sp.; assembly: GCA_964581125.1. Lineage (GTDB taxonomy): Bacteria > Actinomycetota > Actinomycetes > Actinomycetales > Dermatophilaceae > Ornithinicoccus. Next base: position 12,276 of record CAZONQ010000014.1, on the reverse strand, counting down.
TCGTCCATCGCGTCGAGGTCGATCTTCTCCGGGGGCACGATCTCCAGGTCGGCCGAGTCCGGCAGCCAGCGGATCTTGAAGCCGATCGAGGTGAGCACCTCGGTGATCCGGTTGACCTCCTCGATGCGGGCGAGGTTGCGCAGCGTCGTGCGGCCCTTGTTGAGCAGCGAGGCGCACAGCAGCGCGACGGCGGCGTTCTTGGAGGTGCGCACGTCGATCTCGCCGGACAGCTTCACGCCGCCCTCGATGCGCAGGTTCTGGGGGACGCCGGAAGAGACCTGCACGATCTCAGAGTCGAGCTTCTCGCCGATCCGGGCGATCATCTCCAGCGAGAGGTTCTGCTTGCCCTGCTCGATGCGGGCCACGGCGCTCTGGCTGGTGCCGAGCAGCTCGGCCAGCTCGGCCTGGGTGAGGTCCTTGTGGCGGCGGGCGTCGCGGATGAGTCCGCCGATGCGCGAGAGGTAGCTCTCAGTCATGGTCCACCACTGTAGATCACATATATGAGATAGGGCTCATCCGCGAAGCACCCGTCAGCGGTGCTCCTCGAGGGCACCGAGGAGGATGGGCGTGACGAGCTCGCGCTGCCACGGGCGGGCCCCCAGCGCGGCCAGCGCCTCGTCCACGGACGCGGCGGTGGGCGTGCTCGGCGGGCGCCACAGCACCTGGCGGACGTGGTCGGGGGTCATGAGGTTCTCGACCGGCACGTCCACGCGCTCGGAGAGGGCGGCGAGCTCGGCGCGCGCCGCCGCGAGCCGCTCCGCGGCCACGGGGTCGCGGTCCGCCCATGCGCGGGCAGGGGGAGGGCCGTCGCCGCGCACGGCCGGGGCGGGCAGCTCGTCGTCGGGCAGCTCGGCGGCACGGCGGACGGCGGCCAGCCAGGTCCGCTGGTGGCGCAGCAGGCCCTGCTCGGCCCGCCGCTGACGCGAGCGGGAGCGGTCGGGCTTGGCCGGGGGCAGGGCGGAGGGGTGCCTGGGCATCCGGGTGGCGAGGTCGACGAGGGTGCTGTCGGGCACGACCCGGCCGGGTGAGACGTCCCGCTCCCGGGCGATGGCGTCGCGGGCGAGCCACAGCTCGCGCAGCGCGGCGAGGTTGCGGCGCTGGCGCACCCGGTGCATGCCGGAGGTGCGGCGCCAGGCCTCCCCGTCGTTGCCGTTGCGCGGGGTGAAGTCGACGAGGGCGGCGAACTCCTGCCGGGCCCACTCCAGCTTGCCCTGCTCGTCGAGGTCGCGCTCCATCCGGTCGCGCAGGTCCACGAGCAGCTCGACGTCGAGCGCGGCGTAGCGCAGCCACGGCTCGGGCAGCGGGCGTGTCGACCAGTCGACGGCGGAGTGCTCCTTGGCGAGGGTCACGCCCAGGTAGTACTCGAGCGAGGCGGACAGGCCCACCCGCGGCAGTCCGGCGAGGCGGGCGCCGAGCTCGGTGTCGAAGAGCGCGCGGGGACGCATGCCGGCATCGGACAGGCACGGGATGTCCTGGGTCGCCGCGTGCAGGACCCACTCGGTCCCGGCGAGCACCTCGTCGACCGCGGAGAGCTCGTCGAAGGCCACGGGGTCGAGCAGCCACGTGCCCGCCCCGCGGCGTCGCAGCTGCACGAGGTAGGCGCGCTGGCCGTAGCGGTAGCCCGAGGCCCGCTCGGCGTCGACCGCGACCGGGCCGGTGCCGCCGCCGAGGGCGTCGAGGGCCTCCGCGAGCGCACCGGGGTCGTCGACGACCTCCGGCACACCCTCGGCGGGGACGTCGACGTGGACGTAGTCGGAGGAGGGATCAGGGTCGAGGTCGGGCACCTCGGGGACCCGCAGAGGCCCGCCCTGCCGCTCCTCGGGCGTTCCGGCGTCGGCGCCCGGGCTCACCGGCGCGGCCCCGACAGCGCGACCACGCCCTCGGGCAGCGGCGGGAGGCCGGCGAGCGTGCACAGCAGGTCGCCCCAGGCGCGCAGGTGCGCCGCGAGCTCCGACCCCTCCCGACCGGTGGTCAGCACGGGCGTCCAGGAGGCACGGATCTCCAGGTCCACGGTGGGGGCGCGGTCGACGAGGGCGCCGAAGCTCTCGGAGGTGACGCTCGTGACGGTGCCCGCGGGCGCGGCCCAGGTGAGGTCACCCGCCTCGAGCGCGTCGGTGAGCCAGGACCAGCCGGCCTGCCCGGCCAGCGGGTCGTGCCCGACCTCGGGCTCCATCTGCGCCTTGGCGTAGGTGACGATCCGCCAGGGTCCCTCCCAGGGCTCGGGGGAGGCGGGGTCGTGGAGGAGGACGAAGCGGCCGGTCGCCACGGGGTCGTCGTCCTCGGTGAGATAGCTCGGCACGACCTCGCCGGACAGCGCGACGGTGTGCGGCGCCAGCCGGCTCGGGGCCGGGACCTCCTCGAGCACGAGCTCGGGGCGCATCGTGACCTCGCGCAGCCCCGCGAGGGCCCGCGCGAAGAGCGTCGTCTCCCCGTCGGGGGACGCGACCGCCCGGCCCGCGGCGCGTGCCCGCGAGCGGGGTCCCGAGATCCGGCTCACCACCCCTCCAGCGTAGGCCTCCACTGCACGCCTCCCCGGCAGCGCCACGCCGCCCCCGCGACCGGGCGCGCCGCGCGCCGAGCGTGCGGGTCCGGTCGACCGAGCGCACGCTCTGCACGCCCGGTCCGGTGGGTCGACCGAGCGCACGCTCTGCACGCCCGGTCGGGTGGGGCGGGCGGCCGGCGTGACGCACGGGGTGTGCAGAGCGTGCGTCCGGTCGGGGCGGGGACGGGTGGCCGGGCGGGACGCACGGGGTGTGCAGAGCGTGCGTCCGGTCGGGGCGGG
>CAZONQ010000014.1:8133-9394 GCA_964581125.1 uncultured Ornithinimicrobium sp. | reverse complement strand
GGGTGGCCGGGCGGGACGCACGGGGTGTGCAGAGCGTGCGCCCGGTCGGATGGGGCGGGCACGCCCGGTCGGGTTGGGGCGGGCACGCCCGGTCGGAGTGGGGCGACCGAGCGCACGCTCTGTACGCCCGGTCCGGGCGTGGTGCGCCAGGGCGCTCAGCGGGCGGAGGCCTCGTGCACGACCTCCACCACACGCGTGAGGACGCCGGGGTCGGTCGTGGGCAGGACGCCGTGGCCGAGGTTGAAGATGTGGCCCGGCGCGGCCATGCCCTCCTCGACGATCTCGCGCACGCGAGCCTCGAGCGGCTCCGCGGGCGCGAAGAGGAGGGCGGGGTCGAGGTTCCCCTGCACGGCATACCGTCCACCGGTGCGCCCGACCGCGTCGGTGAGCGAGAGCCGGTAGTCGACGCCGATGACGTCGGCGCCGGCCGCAGCCATGTCGGGCAGCAGCTCGCCGGTGCCGACGCCGAAGTGGATCCGCGGCACGCCGAGGTCGGCGACGCCCTCGAGGACCGCGCGGCTGTGCGGCTCGACGAAGCGCAGGTAGTCGGCGCGGTTGAGGTGACCCACCCAGGAGTCGAAGAGCTGGACCGCGCTGGCGCCCGCCTCGACCTGCACGCGCAGGAAGGTCCGGGCGACCTGGGCGAGCCGGGAGCACAGGTCGTGCCACAGCTCGGGGTCGCCGTGCATCATCGCCTTGGTCCGCTCGTGGTTGCGCGACGGCCCGCCCTCGACGAGGTAGGACGCGAGGGTGAACGGCGCCCCGGCGAAGCCGATGAGCGGGGTGTCGCCGAGCTCGGTCACGAGGCGGCGCACCGACTCGGCGATGTCGGGCACGTGCTCCGGCGTCAGCTCGGGTATGCGGTCCAGGTCGCCCCGGGTGCGGACCGGGTCGGCGACCACGGGCCCGGTGCCGGGGACGATGTCGATGTCGAGGCCGTCGGCCACGAGGGGCACCACGATGTCGCTGAAGAAGATGGCGGCGTCCACGCCGTGGCGCCGCACCGGCTGGAGGGTGATCTCGGTGACGAGGTCGGGGGTGCGGCAGGCCTCGAGCATGGGGATGTCGGCGCGGACCGCCTTGTACTCCGGCAGCGAGCGCCCGGCCTGGCGCATGAACCACACCGGGGTGTGCGGCACCGGCTGCTGGCGGGCAGCGCGGACGAGGGGACTGTCAGAGGGGGGCACGGCCCCAGTCTCCCACGCAGGGGCGGCGTGGCCGCGGGCGCGTGCAGAGCGCGCGCCCGGTCGCTCAGCGGTCC
>CAZONQ010000014.1:0-8033 GCA_964581125.1 uncultured Ornithinimicrobium sp. | reverse complement strand
TGTGGGCGGTGCGGCGGTACCAGCCGACGATCGTGGCCTCGTCCTGCGCCGAGACCTCCTTGCCCTCGAGGTAGTCGTCGACCGCGTCGTAGGAGACGCCGAGCGCGGCCTCGTCGGCCAGCAGCGGCCTGTCGCTCTCCAGGTCGGCGGTCGGCACCTTCTCGACGAGCTCCTCGGGGCAGCCGAGGTGCCGCGCGATCTCGCGCACGCGCCGCTTGGGCAGACCGAAGAGGGGCACGAGGTCGGCGGCGCCGTCGCCGAACTTGGTGAAGAAGCCGACGATGGCCTCGGCCGCCTGGTCGGTGCCCACGACGAGGCGGCCGGAGGCGCCGGCGAGGGCGTACTGCGAGACCATCCGGTGCCGCGCCTTGACGTTGCCCTTGTGGTAGTCGTCGCGCCCGTCGTCGACGACCATGCCGGCCGCGAGCATCGCGTCCCAGTGGGCGTCGACGCCGGGGCCGATGTCGACGGTGAACTCCTCGTCGGCGCGGACGAACTCGAGCGCCAGCTGCGCGTCGTGCTCGTCCTTCTGCACGTGGTAGGGCAGGCGGACCGCGGCGAACCGTGCCTCGCCACCCTCGGCCCGCACCCGCTCGCAGGCGACCTGCGCCAGCCGTCCGGCGACGGTCGAGTCGACGCCGCCGCTGATGCCGAGCACGTAGCCCCTCGTGCGCGTCGCGCGGAGATAGTCGGTGAGGAAGCCGAGGCGCCGCTCGGTCTCGGCCGCCGGGTCGAAGGTCGCCGGGTCGACGACCTCCAGGGCGGTGCGGATGGCGTCCTGCAGCTGGGTGTCGGTCACGGGGGAGACTCTAGTCAGCGGTGCCCTCGGGCACCGCCTGACCGTGCTCCCGCGCGCCCCCGGGCCGCCCCTGCCGGGCCCGGCGCCGCCAGACCAGCACCGGCACGGCGACGAGGCCCGCGACGACCGCGAACGGCAGGACCCCGCCCAGCGCCGTGAGCAGGAGCGTGACCGAGGCGGTGAACGCCTCCCAGCCCTGGCGGAGCCCGGCGAGGAAGCCGGTGTCGGGGGTGGTCTCGGCGAGGGTCCCGGCGTCCTCGGCCAGGTGCAGCGTGACCGTGGAGCGGCTGACGTCGTCGGCGAGCACCTTCATCCGCGCCTTGAGGGCGTCGAGGTCGGCCTCGCGCTCGGCCAGCTCGCGCTCGAGGTTGGCGATCGACTCCACCGAGCCGGCCTCGGCGACCAGGTCGCGCAGCCGCTCGGCGCCGGCCTCGAGGGTCGCGACGCGCGCCTCGACGTCGCGGTACTCCGTCGTCACGTCCTCCGCGCTGCTCGTGCTGCTCGTCACCTCGCCGAGGTCGCCCAGCCCGGTGACGACGGAGTCCAGGTCCTTCGACGGCACCCGCAGCACCAGCGTCGCCCACCCCGGCTCGTCGTCCCGCCCGGGTCGCACCTCCTCCGACGACACCCAGCCGTCGGCCGCCACCGCGGCGGCCCGCGCCCGGCTCACCGCCGCGGTCACGTCGTCGACGACGAGCTCGAGGTCGACCCGGCGCACCATGAGCGGGGCCGAGCCCTCCGTCACGTCGGCCCCGGGGACTGCGGCCTCGAGGACCGCCGCGTCGGGATCCGCAGCTCCTGCTTCGTCGGCCGCGGCGGCGTCGTCGCCCGCGTCGTCGCCCGCGCCGTCGGCCGGCGCGGCCTGCCCCGCAGCCCCGACCTCCGAGTCCTGGCGGGCCAGGTCGTCGCTGCCGCCGGAGGCGCTGCACGCGCCGAGCAGGAGGGCGAGGGCGAGCAGGAGCGCGAGCAGCCACCCGGTGCGTGCGGGGTCGTGGGCGTGGGGCGTGGTCGAGGTGTCCATGCCGGTCGGACGCCCCTCCCGGGCGATCGGCTCCGCGGGGAAGGTCACGTTCTCGTCACGAAGGGCGCGGTGAGAGGCTGGCCCGCATGACGTCATACCTCGTGCTCGGTGCCGGGATCAGCGGCCTGACGGCGGCCGACGACATCCTCCGGACCGACCCCGGGGCGCAGGTCGCCGTCCTCGAGGGGGCGGACCGTGTCGGCGGCAAGCTCCGCCCCGGCCGTCTCTCCGGCCGGACCCTCGACGTCGGCGCCGAGGCGGTGATCGCCCGCCGTCCGGAGGCTCTCGAGATGGTCGAGCGGGCCGGCCTGGCCGCGGACGTGGTCCACCCGACGGGCGCCGGGGCGCAGGTCTGGTCGCGCGGCCGTCTGCACCCCCTGCCGGCCCGCACCTTCCAGGGCGTCCCGGGCGACCCGTCCACCCTCGAGGGCCTGCTCACGCCGGAGGAGGTCGGCCGCGTGCGCCACGAGGAGGTCCACGCCACGACCGCCGGGGACGTCTCCGTCGCCGACCTCGTCGGCTCCCGCCTCGGGCGGGCCGTCGTGGACCGGCTGGTCGAGCCGCTCCTCGGCGGGGTCTATGCGGGCCACGCCTCCGTCCTCTCCGCCGCCGCCGCGCTGCCGCCCCTGCTCCGCGCCGCGCGGGCCGGCGAGCCGCTGGTCGCCACGGTCGCCCGCCTGGTCCCCGCCCCCGACGGCGGTCCCCGTCCGCCCGTCTTCGCGACCGTCTCCGGCGGGCTGCACCGGCTGCCCGAGGCCCTCGCCGGGCAGCTCGTCGACCGTGGAGCCACCGTGCTCACCGGCACGCTCGCCCGCGAGCTGCACCGGGAGGCCGGGGGAGGGTGGACGGTGGTGACGGGCCCGCGGCCCAGCCCCACCGCATACCGCGCGGACCGGGTGGTGGTCGCGCTCCCGCCGGCGCCGACGGCCCGGCTCCTGCGCCCGGTCGCGCCGGAGGCGGCCGAGCTGCTCGCCGGCGTCGAGACCGCCTCGACGGTCGTCGTCACGCTCGCCTACCGCACCGCCGACCTCGGCCCGCTCACCGGCTCCGGCTTCCTCGTCCCGCAGGTCGACGGCCGCACGGTCAAGGCGTCCACCTTCAGCGCGGCCAAGTGGGACTGGGTCGCCGAGGCCGGGGCCGGCGCCGGCCCGGAGGGGGAGGACCTCACCTTCCTGCGGCTGTCGGTCGGTCGCCACCGCGAGGAGGCCACCGTCCAGGTCCCGGACGCCGAGCTCGTGAGGGTATGCCGTGAGGAGCTCGCCCTGGCGCTGGGGCGCGACCTCCCCGCACCGGTCGACCGGCACGTGCAGCGCTGGGGCGGGGCGCTGCCGCAGTATGCCGTGGGCCACCTCGACCGGGTCGCGGCCGTGCGGGAGGCGCTGGCGCCGGTGCCCGGGCTGGCGGTCTGCGGCGCGACCTACGACGGCGTGGGCGTGCCGGCGTGCGTCGCCTCGGCGCACGCCGCGGTGGTGCAGCTCCTGGCGTGAGGGCGCTCTCCGACCCGCCGTCGGAGACCGGAGGGGCAGCGCCCACAATGGGGTCATGACCGACGCCACGCAGACCTACACCCAGCCCACCGACGCCCAGGCCGAGGAGATCAACGCGGGGATCCGCTACGCGGCCTACTCCGTCTTCCAGGCGGTCGCGCCGCTGCCCGAGGAGCGCGGCGCCCTCGCCGCCGAGGTCCGCGAGCTGCTCGCCGAGCTCGAGGGCGAGGGGCTCGTCGTCCGCGGCCTCTACGACGTCGCGGGCCTGCGCGCCGACGCCGACCTGATGATCTGGTGGCACGCCGAGACCGTGCCGCAGATCCAGTCGGCCTACCAGCGCTTCCGCCGCACCGAGCTCGGCCGCCACCTGGAGCCGGTCTGGTCCAACGTCGGCGTGCACCGCCCCGCGGAGTTCAACCGCGGGCACGTCCCGGCCTTCCTCAGCGGGGAGGAGCCCAAGGGCTTCGCCTGCGTCTACCCGTTCGTCCGGTCCTACGACTGGTACGTCCTCGACGCCGCCGAGCGGGGCCGGATGCTGCGCGAGCACGGCCAGGCCGCGCATGCCTACAAGGACGTGCTCGCCAACACCATCGCGGCGTTCGCCCTCGGCGACTACGAGTGGCTGCTGTGCTTCGAGGCCGACGAGCCGCACCGCATCGTCGACCTCATGCGCGAGCTGCGGGCCGTCGACGCGCGCCTGCACGTGCGCGAGGAGGTGCCCTTCTTCACCGGGCAGCGGGTCGAGGTCGAGGAGCTCGTGAGCCGTCTGCCCTGACCGCTCCTGGCGGTCAGCCCTCGGCGTCGGTCCTGGGCACCAGCGTCATCGAGATGCTGTTCATGCAGAAGCGCTGGTCGGTCGGCGTCGCGTAGCCCTCGCCCTCGAAGACGTGCCCCAGGTGGGAGCCGCAGGACGCGCAGCGGACCTCGGTGCGGACCCGCCCCAGCGACGCGTCCTCGAGGTACTCCACCCGGTCCTCGGCCAGCGGCGCGTAGAAGCTCGGCCACCCGCAGTGGCTCTCGAACTTGGTCTCGCTGCGGAAGAGCTCGGCGCCGCACGCGCGGCAGGCGTAGACGCCCTCGGTCGTGGTGTCGGTGTACTCCCCGACGAAGGGGCGCTCGGTGCCGGACTCCCGCAGCACGTGGTACTCGGCCGGGGTGAGCCGCTCGCGCCACTCCTCCTCGGTCCGGGCCTGGGGGTATGCGGTGCCGCCCCTGGCGGCGTCGGTCACGGGGGTGCTGTGCTGGGTCGTCATGGTGGGGTCAACGTTAGGCCCGGGCCGATCCTTCCGCGCGACCGGGCGGCCGGCCCCGCCCGCCCGGTCGCGCCTCACCCGCGGTCCGTCGGTGCGGGAGGCTAGCGTGGGGCCATGCCGGACGCGCTCATGCTCACCGCCACGGGACCCGACGGGGAGCCGCGCGACGTGCGGCTCAGCAGCCCCGACAAGGTGGTCTGGCCGGCCACGGACGGAGGCGAGGCGATCACCAAGGCCGACCTCACCGCATACCTGAGCGCCGTCGCGGAGCCGATGCTGCGCGGGCTGGCCGACCGCCCCGTCACCCTCCAGCGGGTGCGCGGCGGGATCGAGGGGGAGATGTTCTACTCCAAGAACCCGCCCAAGGGCGTGCCGGAGTGGGCGCGGACGACGACGGTGACCTACCCGAGCGGACGGCGCCACCCGCAGCTCGTCGTCGACGACGAGGCGACGCTGCTGTGGACCGCGCAGATGGGGACGGTGACGTGGCACCCGTGGCCGGTGCGCACGGGTGACAACGACCACCCCGACGAGGTGCGGATCGACCTCGACCCGCAGCCGGGGCGGGCGTTCGCCGACGTCGTGGAGGCGGCCCGCGGGCTGCGCGAGGTGATGACGGAGGCGGGGCTCACCCCGCTCGTCAAGACGACCGGGAGCCGGGGCGTGCACGTCTTCGCGCCGGTGCGGCCGCGGCTGGAGTTCCTCGAGGTGCGCCACGCGGTCATCGGGCTCGCGCGCGAGCTCGAGCGGCGGATGCCCGACCTGGTGACCACCGCCTGGTGGAAGGAGGAGCGGGGCGACCGGATCTTCGTCGACTACAACCAGGCGACCCGCGACCGGACGCTGGCGGCGGCGTGGAGCCCGCGGGTCCTGCCCGGTGCACCGGTGTCCGTGCCGGTCACGTGGGACCAGCTCGGCGAGGTCGGTCCGGGCGAGCTGACCCTGCACACCGTGCCGGAGTGGCTGGCCGGGCACGGCGACCCGTGGGCGGGCATGCACGACGAGCCGGGCGAGATCGACGGCGCCTGGGCCCTGTGGGAGGCGGACCTGGAGCGGGGGCTGGGCGAGCTCAGCTTCCCGCCCGACCATCCCAAGATGCCGGGCGAGCCGCCGCGGGTGCAGCCCAGCAAGAAGGTCGCGGAGCACTGGGACGAGCACGGCAACCGCGTCGAGCCGGAGCCGCGCGGGCGGCGTGGGGCAGACTGACGACCGTGGACCTGCCCGTCATGCCCCCCGTCTCCCCGATGCTGGCCAAGCCGCTGAGGACGCTGCCCGCGGGGTGGCTCTACGACCTGAAGTGGGACGGCTTCCGCTCGATCGTCTTCCGCGACGGCGACGAGGTGGAGCTCGGCAGCCGCAACGAGCGGCCGCTCACCCGCTACTTCCCCGAGCTGGTCGAGGCGGTGCGCGCCGAGCTGCCGCCGCGGTGCGTCGTCGACGGGGAGATCGTGGTCGCCACCCCGGACGGGAGGCGGCTGGACTTCGAGGCGCTGCAGCAGCGGATCCACCCGGCCGACTCGCGGGTGCGGCTGCTGGCCGAGCAGACGCCGGCCGTCTTCGTCGCCTTCGACCTGCTGGCCCTCGGCGACGACGACCTGACGGGTATGACGTTCAGTGACCGTCGCGCGCGCCTCGAGGAGGCGCTGGGTGCCTCGCTGCCGGCCGACGGGCAGGGGAGCGTGCGGCTCTCGCCGGTGACCGACGACGAGGAGCAGGCGATGCGGTGGTTCCGCGACTTCGAGGGGGCGGGGCTCGACGGGCTCATCGCCAAGGACCCGCAGGCGACCTACCAGCCGGGCAGGCGGGTGCTGACCAAGCTCAAGCACGAGCGCACCGCCGACTGCGTGGTCGCGGGCTACCGGACGCACAAGACCGACGACGAGGCGATCGGCTCGCTGCTGCTGGGGCTGTGGACCGACGACGGGCGGCTGGCGCACGTCGGCGTCACCTCGTCCTTCCCGATGGCGCGTCGGCGCGAGCTCTTCGTCGAGCTGCAGGGGCTCGTCACCGACCTCGAGGGGCACCCGTGGGACTGGGCCCGTCAGCTCGAGGGCGAGCGGACCCCGCAGAAGGGTGTCGGCTCGCGGTGGAACGGCGGCAAGGACCTCTCGTTCGTGCCGCTGCGCCCGGAGCGGGTCGTCGAGGTGCGCTACGACTACCTGGAGGGCGAGCGGTTCCGGCACACGACGCAGTTCGTGCGCTGGCGCCCGGACCGTGAGCCGGAGAGCTGCACCTACGACCAGCTGGAGCGGCCCGAGGCCTACGACCTCGCCGAGGTGCTGGCGGTGGGCCGGTGACCGGAGACCTGCGCAAGGCCGTCTCGGTGGGGGCCGGGGTCGTCGGGGGAGCGGCCCTCGGCGGCGCCGTGTCGATGGGGACGGCCACCTACTTCGCGCACCGGATCATCACGCCCGAGCACGAGAAGAAGGACGACGTCACGGTCCTCTCCGTCGAGGACGGCACGGTCACGCTGCGGGCCACGCCGGACACGACCTCTCCGGGGCGCTACGGGCTGTGGCTCGACAGGGGTGCCGGGCACGCCCGGCTCGGCGCCGTCGTCGGGCAGGAGGGGAGCGGGCGCGCGGCCACCGTCACGCGGGAGCTGCTCGGCGTCGACGTGGGCGAGCTGGAGCCCGGCCCCGCCCGGTGGAACAAGTACTTCTACTGCGGCACGCCCGGGAGCGCCCACGGCCTGGACTACGAGGACGTGCTCGTGACCTCCGACGTCGGCGACCTGCCGACGTGGCTGGTGCCGCCCGCGCCGGACGCCGACACCGGTGACTGGGCGGTGCTCGTCCACGGCCGGAGCGCGATGCGCGAGGAGACCCTGCGCGCGCTGCCGGTGCTGCACCGGCTGGGCTTCACCAGCCTCGTGCCGATGTACCGCAACGACATCGGCGCCCCGCCCAGCGCGGACGGCCGCTACAGCCTGGGGCTGTCGGAGTGGCGCGACGTCGACGCCGCGATGCGCTACGCCCTCGCCCACGGCGCCCGGCGCCTGGTGCTCCTGGGCTGGTCGATGGGCGGGGCGATCGTCCTGCAGGCGCTCAACCGCTCCGACGTCGCCCACCGCGTGCACCGCGTGGTCCTCAACGGCCCCGTCATCGACTGGGGGTCGGTGCTCGCCCACCAGGCGGACCTGCACTTCATACCGCGTCCGATCGACCACCTGGCGCGGGGTCTGCTGCGCAGCAAGATCTCCCGGCTGCTGCTGCACATCTCCGAGCCCGTCGACGTGGCCGCGACCAACTGGGTGGACCGCGCCGACGAGCTCGGCCACCGGATCTTCATCATCCACTCGGCGACCGACGAGACCGTGCCCTTCGGGCCGTCCCTCGACCTCTCGCGCCGGCGCCCCGGCCTGGTCCACACCTTCGTGTGGCCCAACGCCCGGCACTGCCAGGAGTGGAACACCAACCCCTCGCTGTGGGAGGACCTCGTCGCCAGCTTCCTCGGCTGAGCGGGTCCCCCTC
>CAZONQ010000013.1:0-30655 GCA_964581125.1 uncultured Ornithinimicrobium sp. | reverse complement strand
GCGACGCCCACCACGCCACCCGACCCCCGACCCAGCCCCACCACCACACCGAACCCGACCAGCACGACCACCCCGACCAGCACGGTCGCCCCGACCAGCACGACCAGCACGACCAGCCCGGCCGCCCCGGCCACCCCGAGACACCCGACCACCCCCAGCCCGACGACGAGCCCCCACCCTTCTGACCAACACCCTCCCACCAGGCACCGCCCACAGGACCACGCGGAAGCTCGCCGAGCGCCACCTCTGCCACGGGCGGCGACCGTCATCCAGCAGTCAGCTGGTCCGGTCCCGCAGGTCGGCAACGTGCGGGCTCACCGACGGGTCGAGCCCGAGGCCCACCGACAGGTAGGTGGCGGTGAAGTCGACCATCGCGACGTGGTCGGCGAGCCGGACCAGCGGCTCTCCGGCACCGGCACGCACCTCCATCACCCGGGCACCGGCCTCGCGGGCGGTCGTCAGCACCGCCTCCGTGAGCGTCTCGGCGTCCTGCCACTCAGGTGTCGGAGGCTCCGGCGGGGCGTCGCGCAGCATGAGCAGACCGAGCCTGGGCAGCGCAGGCCCGTCGAGGTAGGGGTCGGCGAAGATGTCGTTCGCTCCGGCGGCCTGCGGACCCCGGGGCCGTTCCATCAGCTCGCCCTCGGGCTCGGCGAAGTGGTGCGGCTCCCAGTCGCTGGTGTCGATGTCCCCCAGCCGGATCCGGCCCTCGTCGTAGGTCCCTGGCCGACGCCCGGCCATCGCCGTGTAGGGGCCGTCGAAGCAGGCGACGATGCTGCTCGCGGCGTCCGGCAGCTCGCCGCAGAGCGCCGGGATCCGCGCGGTGCGGGCCAGCATGGACGAGGCCCGGGTGGCGGCGACACCACCCAGCGGCCCGTCGCCCAGGACCACCGGCACGGTCTCGGCCAGCTGGAGCGCGAGCATCTTGGCCGGGTTGACGAACGACTCCGAGGAGGGCCGCAGCTCGGTCGCGCGCTCGTCCAGCCGGTCGGCCACCTGCTCGAGCACCCGCTCGGGCGCGTCGAGCAGACCGAGCCGGTCGGCGCCGACGAGCACCGGGGTGAGCAGGGTCCAGAGCGCGGTGCGCGAGCTGATCCGGTTGCGCCCGACGCCCACGTGGATCCCCCGTGCCCGTCTCGAGACCTCGGCCAGCGGCGAGTCGTCCGCCCCGACCGTGAGCAGCGCCGCTCCGCGCCGCGCCGCCTCGGCGGCGACCGCGAGCGGCCCCTGGGCACGCCCGGACAGGGACACCGCGACGACCAGGTCCATCGGCCCGACCCAGCCCGGCAGCGGCAGGTTCCGCCGGGCCTGGACCGGCACCGGGGATCCCGGCTCGGCCAGCAGCTCGAGGACGTCGGCGACGATCGAGCTGCCACCGATGGCCGCCACGAGGACCGAGCGCGGCCGGTCCTCGGCACCGAGCCGGTCCACACCCGCCTCGCGGCCCAGGTGGATCGCCTCGCGCACCTGCGCACCCGCCGAGGCGAGCGCCCGGAGGGTCCCCCGGGAGTCCTTGCGGGCCAGCTCGTCCGGGTCGTCGAGCAAGGCCTCGTCGATGTAGGGGGCCACGGCCGTGCCCTCAGACGGTGACGACGACGGCGTCGTCGGCCAGCAGGACCGGGATGCCGTCGGTCACCGGGTAGCGACGGCGCTGAGCCGGCGCCCCGCAGTCCTCGGCGCACTGCAGCGCGGGACCGCCCTCGTCCTCCGGCACGTCGACCAGCGGGTGCCCGCCGACGGGGCAGCGGAGGATCTCGCGGACCCAGGACTCGTACTGCGGTCGTGCCATCTCAGCTCTCCTGTCGAACCAGCCCCAGGACGGCGTCCCGGACCTCTTCCATGGTCGCGCGGTCGTGGCTCTCCACGTTGAGCCGCAGCAGCGGCTCGGTGTTGCTCGGGCGCAGCGAGAACCACCACGACCCGTCCTCCAGCGTCATCGTCAGCCCGTCGAGGGTGTCGGCCACGGCGCCCCGCTCCTCCGCCCAGGTGCGGACGCGGGCCGTGGCCGCCGCCACGTCCTCGACGGTGGAGTTGATCTCCCCCGAGGCGACGTAGACGTCATACCCCGCGACCAGCTCGGAGAGCGGCCGCTCCTGCTCGCCCAGCGCGGCGAGGACGTGGAGGGCCGCCAGCATGCCGGTGTCGGCGTACCAGAAGTCGCGGAAGTAGTAGTGCGCCGAGTGCTCCCCGCCGAAGACCGCCTCGTGCTCGGCCATGACCGCCTTGACGAAGCTGTGCCCTACCCGGGTGCGCACCGCGCGGGCGCCGGTGCGGGCGATGGTCTCCGGCACGCTGCGCGACACGATGAGGTTGTGCACGACGGCGACCTCGCCCGGGTCGCGGCCCGCGGCGACCTCGCGCGCGACCTCCCGCTCGGCGACGAGCGCGGAGATCGTGCTCGGGCTGACGGGCAGCCCGCGTTCGTCCACGACGAAGCACCGGTCGGCGTCCCCGTCGAAGGCCAGCCCCAGGTCGGCGCCGTGCTCGACGACGGCGGCCTGCAGGTCGAGCAGGTTCTCGGGCTCGAGCGGGTTCGCCTCGTGGTTGGGGAAGCTGCCGTCGAGCTCGAAGTAGAGCGGCACCACCTCCACCGGCAGGTCGCCCTCCCCCAGCACCGCGGGGACCGTCAGGCCCGCCATCCCGTTGCCGGCGTCGACGACCACCGTGAGCGGTCGTCCTCCCCGCAGGTCGACCAACGAGCGGAGGTATGCCGCGTAGTCGGCGAGCAGGTCCGTCTCGGTCACGCTGCCCACCCGTCCGGGGCGGGTGAGGTCGTGCAGGGCGCCGCGGTCCAGGAGCCACTGCCCCAGGTCGCGCAGCTCGGCCAGCCCGGAGTCCTGCCCGACCGGGCGGGCCCCGCTGCGGCACAGCTTGATCCCGTTGTAGCCGGCCGGGTTGTGGCTCGCGGTGAACATGGCGCCGGCCAGCCCCAGGGACCCGCTGGCGTGGTAGAGCCCGTCCGTGGAGCACAGCCCGATCATCGTGACGTCGACGCCCTGCGCGGCCACTCCGGCGGCGAACGCGCGAGCCAGCCCCGGCGAGGAGTCCCGCATGTCGTGACCCACGACGACGCCCCGCTCGTCCTCTGGCAGGACGACCACCTGGGCGACGGCCGAGCCCAGCGCGTGGGCGACACGGTCGTCGAGCTGGTCGGGCACGGTCCCGCGCACGTCGTAGGCCTTGACGAGCCGGGAGAGATCCACGGAGTTCACGAGGGTCAAGCCTACCGAGGCTGCCGGCGGCGGCCCGGCGTGCGGCGGAGGGGGCGGGTCAGCGGTCGCGGAGGACGCGCAGGTGACCCCGCCGGGCGATCTCGGTCACGGTGGCGCGGGCCTCCTCGTGCCGCCCGCCCGCCTCGAGGTGGACGACACCGCCCCGGTGCTCGCGCACCGCGTCGGCGAGGGCGGCCAGGTCGTCCGCCGGTGGACGGGTCTCGCCCTCCGGCAGGTCGATGCGCACCACGTCCCAGCCGCGCGGCGCGGTCAGCCGGCCGGCGTGCTCCTCGCAGAGGTCGTAGGAGTGCGGCTCGGCGTGGGTCGCCAGCGGACCCAGCACCGCCGTCTGCTCCGCGTAGACGTACGTGAGCGTCCACGCGGCGGGACGGGCGCACGTGGTCTTGGAGCACTGGCGGGTGACGGTCACGGGACCACACTCTAGGCGCCCGCACCGACAAACCGTCGGCACCACTCCGTGGGCGCCGGGACCACCCGTCCACGACCGGAGACGACGAGGGAGGACGGGAGGCGCGGGCCGCCGGGTTAGTGTCGTGGCGTGAGCAGGCGCAGGGACCGACGGGGCCGCGGGATGCGCGGTCCCCTGGCCTGGCCGCCGCTGCCGACCATGGTCTCCCGCCGGGACCGCTTCGACGAGATCTTCCTCGACGCCGCGGAGGCGCTCGAGGAGCGGCTCGGCCACGAGCTGCACCTAGAGCTGGCGGTCGAGGAGGTCCCGCCGTCCGACCCGGCGCCCTGGGAGCACGGCGTGGCGCTCGGCCGCCTCTTCCCCGCGCAGCCTGGCCTCCTGCCGCGGCTGGTGCTCTACCGCCGGCCGGTGGAGCAGCGAGCGCACGACGAGGCCGACCTCGTGGCGATCGTCGACGAGGTGGTCGTCGAGCAGGTCGCCAGGATGCTCGGGCGCGATCCCGAAGACCTGGGCTGAGAGGACCTGGGCTGAGGGGTCAGCCGGTCCGGAACGCTCCGACGCTCCCGTCGAGCTGCTTGATGAGCAGGTCGTCGAGCATCGGAGAGACCGTCCTGGTCGCGAGCGTGTCCCGCGGCACGATCACGGGGCCGTCGTCCGTGATGGCGGCGACCTCGCCGTCGACCTGGGACAGGCACGTCACCGTCCCCCCCCCCCACCAGGTCCACCACCACGCCGGGGAAGAGCGCGAGGTCCCGGCTCGGGGAGAAGCTCGTGGGTGCGACGCTGCCGGGGCCAGGCTCGATCTGGCAGGCGCCGCCGTCACCGATCGGCCTCTCCTCGGACACGACCTGGACGTGGCCGTCGTCACCGACCGAGACGCCCAGGTCGTGGGTGACGCGCCAGCCGGTGTCGACGGCGGGCTCGTCGTAGCCGTCCGAGCCTCCGTCGACCGTGGGAGCGCCGTCGGCGGCGACGGTGAGGACGGTGCTGCCGTCGGAGAGGAAGAACTCGTCATAGCTGATCTGCTCGGAGATCGTCGCGCCGGCCGGCACCTGGGCCTCACCGCCCGCCAGCTGCTCACCGGTCGCCGGGTCCACGACCCCGCTCACGAGCAGGCCGTGGCCGGCACCGGTCGGGGTCCCGGTCCAGCTGACGATCACGTGCCGGTGCCCGGCCGAGACGTCCGGCGTCGCCCCGTCGGCATCTGCGAGCGCGTCCGGGGCGGTGAGCTCGCGCTCCCACGCGGCGGTGCCGTCCGAGCGGTATGCGGTGAGGGTCACCGCACCGCGGTCCTCCCCCGGCCCGGGGGGACCCTCGTCCTCGAGGACGACCACCTGGCCGTAGACGCCCACCAGCTGACCGGGGGCGGTCCACTCGGGATCGTTCGCCACGTCGAGCCCGGCCTTCCCGCCCGCGTCGGTCTCGGAGGCGTCGGCGTTCTCTGCGCTGCTGCTCGGCGCGTCGTCCTCGGTCTCGTCCCGGGGCGTCGAGGTGGCCGGGACGGGTCCGGCCGTGGCGGGGGCGTCCTCGGCCGCCGCCGGAGAGGTCGTGCGCGAGCCGGCCACGGGGACCTCCTGCTGGGCGCAGGCTCCGAGCGCGAGCGTGGCGGCCAGGCAGAGCGAGAGGGAGATGCTGCGGGTCGGGAGGGTCATGGTGGCTCCTGCGGTGGGTGCGGACGTCGTCGTCACGGAGCAGGACGCGGCGGGGACCACCTTTGATGCCGCTCACGGAGCGTGACATGGATCACAGCACGGAGACCAGGTGCGTCGGACCCTAGGGGGCGACCGGCCGGACGTCCGTGACCTGCCGCATCCAGGGCAGCTGCGGGAGGGTGGCCGACGCGACGTAGGGACCCAGGTCGTCCGCCCCTGCGACGTGCAGGGCGGACACCACGCCGGCCGGGCCCGCTCCGACCACCCACACCGCGCGCGCCTCGTCGGGGACCGGCAGGAGCACCGTGGTGTCGTTGGGCAGGTCGATCCACCGCGCGGTCTCTCGACCGTCCTCGTCGACCCACGTCACCCAGGCGGTCGTCCCGTCGACGGCGGTGAGCGCGAGCTGCGCCGACCCGCCGGGCAGGAGCGAGCGGTCGGGCAGCGCCATCCCGGTGGGCGTCGTCGACGGCTGCGTGGCGGCGACCCACGCCGTCTCCCCCGCCGGCCTCACGAGCGGCTCGGCCTGCTCCTCGGCCCCGTCGTCCTCCCCCCGGTCGCCGTCCCGCCCCTCGTCGCCGTCCCGCCCCTCGCCGCCGCGCTCCTGGTCCCCGTCGGTCCCCTCCGGCACGACGACCGGCTCGTCGTCGCTCGGCAGCACCTCGAGGCGGGCGCCGGCCACGACCGGCTCGTCCGAGCGCAGCCGCAGCGCGACCACACCGTCGGGCAGGTCGTCCAGGGGCACGTCGAGCGTGCTGCCGGCGGGCACCCGGGTCACCTGGTCGGCCAGCCTGACGGCACCGTCGGCGGTCAGCGCCGTCAGGTCGACGACCGCCTCGGCGTCGCCGGGCGCGCCGACCCGCAGCACGACCTGGCCGTCGTGGCCCTCGGGCACGACCGGCAGGCCAGGCACGACCAGGTCCGTCCCGGGCGCCGCGGCGGGAGCGACGACCTCCGCCCCACGGTCGGTCGTCCCGTCGCGGTAGTGCTCCGCCAGCATCGCCACCACCGGTCCGCCGCTGGCCCGCACGCGCACCACCGGCGCCTCGGCACCGGGCGCCAGGGCGTCGAGCACCTCGACCGTGCGCCCGCCCGCGGGCACCACCACCGACCCGGCCCCGGTCGTCGGCACCGGTCCGTCGGCCCCCCACACCGAGAGCTCGACGGTGACCGTGTCGGTGCCGGGGTTGGTCAGCACCAGCTGCTCGGTCCGTCCGGGCGCGTCGTCGCCCCCGACCAGCCACCCCGTCTCGCCCTGGGCCACGCAGCCGGCCAGCGTCGCGCCGCGCGACCCCGGGCTGGTCCCGACGGCGAGCAGGCCTCCCACCACCGCGGGAGCCAGCTCACCGCGGGCGGTCACGACCGCGGACGCTCCCTCATCCACGCTCACGGCCACGGGTATGCCGTGCTCCAGCTCCTCCTCGGCGCCTCCGTCGGTGGTGCGCAGCTCGGAGACCCCCCGCGGTGCGTCGGTCGGCTCCTCGTCGTCGGGTGACACGTCGGCGGGTGACACGTCGGCGGGTAACACGTCGTCGGGCGACGCGGTGCTCGCCGTGGTGTCGGGTGACGCGGTCGTCCCGGCGCGGTCCCCCTCCCCGGGAGCGGCGGTGGTCGTGGCGTCGTCCGTGGTGGCCGCCTCGTCCCCGGGCACGCTCTCGACCGGGGGCGGCACCGCGTCCAGCACCGACCGGGGGGCACCGGCCGCCAGCACCCTCACGCGCGGGTCGGCGTCGCCCCCCGCCAGCAACGGCTCGGCACCGGGACAGGCCAGGGCCGCCGAGGCGACGAGGGCACCCCCCTGGGTGGCTCCGGTCGCGGCCGACCGGTCCGACCCGGTGCCCTCACCGAGCCGGACCACGCCCTGACCGGCCGAGGCGCCCCAGGCGACCCCCGCGACGACCGCGGCCGCGAGCGCCGGGCGCCAGGCGCGGACCAGGAAGGCACGAGCACGTCCGGCCGGAGCCTCGGTCTCCGTCGCTGCGTCCTCGCCCTGCTGGTCAGCGCCGGCAGGGATCTCGGCCTCGTCGTGCCCGTCGGTCATCCGTCCTCCTCCGGGTCTGACTCCCTGCGCCCGAACGGGAGCGCGAGGAAGGCGATGACGCCCGCGAGCACGAGCGTGAGCACGTGCCAGGCGAGCCGGGGCGTGCGGACGTCGACGGTCACCTCGTGGGTGCCTGCGGGCAGCACCACGTGGTTGCCGCGGCCGACGGCCGCCGGCTCGCCGTCCACCCGGACCGTGGCGTGGCCCGCCCAGCCGGCGCCCTCCGCGACCTCGAGGAGCGCACCCTCGGGCAGCTCCTCCAGCCTCGCCCCGGACGCCCCGTGCGCGCCGGTCGCGTCAAGCCTGCCCAGGGTCTGTCCGTCGGCGGCGCTGACGCGCACGCGTGCTGCGTCGTTGCGGGTCATCCTCCACATGACCTGCCCCTCGGGACTGCTCACCCGGGTGAGCCCCGGGACCAGGTCCACCTGCGTGGCGAGCTCCCCGTCGTCGGGGCCCTCCACCAGCACGTAACCCACGCCGAGCGCCTCGAGCATGCCCTCGGCCGCGTCCGGGTCGCCGTCCCCCGTCAGCGCACCGACCGCCTCGACCACCGGCTCGGTGTCGCCCACGGCGTCTCCGACCGCCAGGTCGCGTGCGCGGTCGCGCAGGAAGCGCGACGGCTCGGGCTCGGCGCCCCGCAGGTCGGCCCGGACGGTGAGGACCGCCTGCCCGCTGCCGTCGGCCGGCCCTCCGTCCCCGGAGCCGTCGCCGTCCCCGGAGCCGTCCGTGGTGACGGACGCCAGGACGAGAGTGCGCTGCGCAGCCGGCCCGCGGGCCTGCTCCAGCGCCACGGCCGGCAGCCGCTCCTCCGCCGGCGCCAGGTCGAGGGCCTCCCCCACCAGGGTCGACAGGCCGAGCGAGACGACCCCCGCGAGCACGACGGCCACGGTCAGCGCACCGCCCAGCACGGCGACGGCGGCGCGCTGAAGGTCCCGGCGGCCCGTGACCTCCAGCAGCCGGTCCAGCCCGACCGCGGCGGCGAGCAGCAGGGCGGCACCGCCGAGGGAGAGCAGCGTGCCGTCCCAGACGGTGACGTCGACCCCAGCCTCGTCGTGGCCGACGGGCAGCACCCCCCGGACGAGCCTGGGCGACAGCGCGGCGAGCGTCACGCGCACCACGGCGGCCGCGACGAGCACGCCCGCCCGGCGACCGCGCCGGCCGCGGAGGGCGAGCGCCCCGAGCGCGGCCAGCCAGAGGGGCACCACGAGCCAGAGCAGCACCGCCGGGGGCGAGAGCGCGTCCGCGGCGCTCGCCACGGTGACGTCCGTGCCGGGCCGCAGCAGCAGCGCCTGCCACGGCGCCGCGGCGGTCGCCGGAGCTGCGTCGGCGACGGTCGCGCCCGCTCCTCCCAGGGCCCGCACCGGGCCCCGCACCAGCGCGGGCAGCCACGGCCCGAGCAGCAGCCAGGGCAGCACGGCGAGGGCGACGCCGCGCCAGTGCGCAGCGCCCCGCCCCAGCAGGAGGAGCCCGACGCCGCCGAGGGTGGCGGCCACGAGGACGAGGGGCACCCACTGCGCGGCGAGCGCCACCCCGAGCACGGTGCCGAAGAGCGCCGCGGTGCGGCGCGCGCCGCCCGCGCGGGCGGCGCACACGGCATACCCCGCGAGGAGGAGGGGTGCGAGGACGTGGACGACCACGGGACCGACCCGGCCCTCGCCCACGGCCACGGTCAGCGGCGAGAGGCCTGCCCAGCCGAGCGCCAGGCCGGCGCGCAGCCACCGCCGGTGCGTGGCCCGGCGCAGCCCGAGGTAGGCGGTCAGCACGCTCGCCGGGACGGCCAGCACCAGCACCCAGCCGAGCGCGACGCCGGCCGTGGACGGGGCCCAGCCCGTGCCCGGGACCGCCTCGACCACCCTCGTGAGCAGCGACAGCGGCACCAGCCAGGCCTCCGCGACCTCGTCGCGCCCGAGCCCGCCGCCGCGCCAGCCGTCGAGCGCGGAGCGCCAGAGCCCGTCCGCGTCCGTGGTCACCGGGCCCAGCTCGCCCCCGGCGACGCCGGGTCCCTCCGGGGCGAGGGCGGGCAGCAGGCCCCGCCAGAGCCAGCCGGTGAGCACCGTCGCGACCAGCAGGGCCGTGCAGAGCGGCCAGCTCCAGGTCCGCGGGCGGCCGCGGTCGACGCCGAGCTCGGCGAACTCGTCCGAGACGGGCCCGGTCTCCACCGCGCCGCGACGCCCGGCCGGGTCGGGCGCGCCGGCGCCGGACCGGTCGCGCGGGTCGAGGGCCTCGGCGACCTGGTCGAGCGTCGAGCGCCAGCCGTGCCGCGCGGGCACGAAGAGGCTGTGCAGGTCACGGGGCCGCACGGCCCGGCGCCGGCGGAACCTCGCCCGGGCGCCCAGCGAGCGCCCGGGCCGCAGCACGGCGCGCACGTCCGCCCACTCGTCCGCGGCCGCCTCCGGCCGCTTGACGAGGAGCAGCAGCAGGGCCGCGAGCGTGCTGGTCACCGCGATGCCGAGCGCCCGCCACGGCCCGGCCAGGGCGGACCCGCGGGCCAGGGCCAGCTGGCGCTGACGGATCCGGGTGCGCCGGGGGTCCTGGACCCCGAGACCGGCGTCGCCCTGGCGGACGACGGCGTCGGGGGCGACCACCACCCGCTGCCCGACGAGGTGGCTGCGCCAGCCGACGTCGAGGCCGACGACGCCGTCCTCGCCGAAGGCCGGGTCGATCCCGCCGGCCTCGTCGAGGACGTCGCTGCGCACGAGCGCGCCGGCGAGCGGGACGCCGAGGACGTCCTGGCGCAGGTCGAGCTGCCCCTGGTCGACGAGGGCCGCCTGCCGACCGTCGGTCGCGCGCCCGCCGACCGTCAGGTGGTGCCCCACGCCGACGAGCAGGCGCGGGTCGTCGAGCCGGACCAGCTTGGGACCGACCATGCCGGTGCGGCTGTTGCGGCGGACCGCCTCGCCGAGGGCCTCGAGCGCCGTCGGCTCGGGGACGGAGTCGTCGTGCAGCACCCACAGCCAGTGGTGGTCGTGCACGGGCAGCGCCGAGCGCGCGTCCTCGAGGACGCGCCAGGACGCGGGTCGCCCCGCGGCCGCCTCGGCGGGCAGGAGCGGGAGGGGCTCGCGCACGACCAGCGGCACGCGGGCCCGGGTCACCACGGGGTGCTCGCGGAGGCCGACGGCCTCCTCGCCGTCGGGGTCGAGACCGGTGACGAGGAGGCGGGTGGGGAGGCGGGTCTGCGCCGCGAGCGCGTCGAGCAGCTCGTCGAGCGGAGGCCCGTCGTGCCGGGTGAGCACCACGACGCTGACGTCGTCGACGCGCACCCGACCGGGTCGGGGCGCCCCAGCCCGGGGCGCGGTGTCCGTCGGGGTCACGAAGGCAGGGCCGGCAACGGGCTGGCTGCCCAGGACGTCAGACAGCGCGCTTCTTCAGCTTGCGGCGCTCGCGCTCGGACAGCCCGCCCCAGATGCCGAACCGTTCGTCGTTGGCGAGGGCGTACTCGAGGCACTCGGCGCGGACCTCGCAGCTGAGGCACACCTTCTTGGCGTCGCGGGTGGACCCGCCCTTCTCCGGGAAGAACGCCTCCGGGTCGGTCTGGGCGCACAGCGCACGCTCCTGCCACGAGAGCTCCTCGCTCTCGTCGTCCCCGGTGAACAACGCCATCATCTCCAGCTCGTGCATGGCTCCTCCTCGACCTGTAGGCCTACACGTGTCGGACCGTGGACCCGAGCCCGAGCTGCCTTCGGACGCAAGAACACGACAAGTGAATTACACGCGTGTCATCCCTCATAGTCAACCCCAGATCTGGTAGACGCCCCTCGCCTCGCACAATGGGCGCATGCAGATCACCGTTCTCTCCGGGGGCGTCGGCGGCGCCCGCTTCGTCCGCGGACTCGTCCGTGCGCTCCGCGGCCGCGTCGGCCCCGACGGCTCCGACGGAGGGCCGCACACCGTGACGGTGGTGGGCAACACGGGGGACGACATCACGCTCTTCGGGCTGCGCGTGTGCCCCGACCTGGACTCGCTCCTCTACACCCTCGGGGGCGGCGTGGACGAGACGCAGGGCTGGGGCCGGGAGGGCGACACGCGACTGCTGGCCGGGGAGCTGGCCGCCCTCGGCGTGCAGCCGCAGTGGTTCGGGCTGGGCGACAAGGACCTGGGCACGCACGTGGCCCGCAGCCTCTGGCTGGGCCAGGGGGCGACGCTCAGCGAGGTGACGGCTCGGCTGGCCGCCCGGTGGGGCCTGCCCGAGCAGGGCGTCCGGCTGCTGCCGGTGACCGACAGCCCGATCGAGACCCACGTCGTCGTCGGCGACGGCGGGGGCGAGGACGAGGACGGCGGGGAGCGGGCCATCCACTTCCAGGAGTGGTGGGTGCGCCACGGGGCGCGGCTCCCGGCGCGGCGCTTCACCGTGGCGGGGCTGCAGCAGGCGCGCCCTGCCCCGGGCGTGCTCGAGGCGGTCCGCGAGGCGGACGTCGTCGTGCTCCCGCCCAGCAACCCGGTCGTCTCCATCGGGATCGTCCTGGGCGTCCACGGGGTGCGCGACGCCCTGCGCGGCACCCGCGCACCGGTGGTCGGCGTGAGCCCCATCGTCGGCGGTCGGCCGGTGCGGGGCCACGCCGACGCCTGCCTGGCCCCGCTGGGCGTCGAGGTCTCCGCCGCGGGCGTCGCCGGGCTCTACGCCGACCTGCTCGACGGATGGCTGGTCGACGACGCCGACCGGGGCGGCAGCTATCCCTCCGGGGTGGCCGTCCGGCACCTCGACCTGCTCATGCGCGACCAGGACGGTGCCGCGCGCATCGCCACCGCCGCGCTCGACCTCGCCGACGAGCTGCGGTGAGCGGGCCGCACCCCGGCGGGCCCGACGCTCCCCCGCCCGGCGCCGTCCTGCTCCTGCCCGTGCCGGACGTGCCGGAGGTGCGGGCCGGCGACGACCTCGGCGCCCTGCTCGCCGACGCCCTCGTCCCGCTGGGCGGCCTGCTGGACGGCGACGTGCTCGTCGTCTCCAGCAAGGTGGTCTCCAAGGCGCTCGGCCTGCGCGAGGACGTCCCCGGCGACGCCCGCGGCGACCTCGTCCTGCGCCACTCCCGCCGCGTCGTCGCGGAACGGGCGACGGCGGGCGGCACGACGCGCATCGTCGAGGCCGTCGCCGGACCGGTCATGGCCGCAGCGGGGCTCGACGCCTCCAACACCGGGCCCGACGGCGGCGTGCTCCTGCTCCCCGACGACCCCGACGCCGCGGCCGCCGACCTCCACCGCGCGCTCCGCGCCGGGGGTGCCGTGCCCGACGGGGCACGGGTCGCGGTCGTCCTCAGCGACACCGCCGGGCGCCCCTGGCGGCAGGGCCAGGTCGACCTCGCCCTCGGCGCCCACGGCCTGCACGTCCTCGACGACCTGCGGGGGGCTGCCGACGCCGACGGGCGGGACCTCGCGGTCACCGCCCGCGCGGTCGCCGACGAGGTCGCCTCCGCCGCCGACCTCGTCAAGGGCAAGACCGGGGGCGTCGCCGCGGCCCTCGTCCGCGGGCTGGCCGGGCACCTGGGCGACGGAGCGGGCGCGCGCTCGCTCGTGCGGACCGGACCCTCCGACTGGTTCGGCCTCGGCCGGGCGGAGGCGGTGCGCACCGCGCTCGGCGCGCCGCCGGCCAGCGCGCAGGCGCGTGCGGTCGGCCTGCCCTCGGTCGCGCCCGAGCCGGACGACGTCCGGGGCGCCCGCGCGGTGCGCCTCGCCCTCCTCGGCCACGAGGGGGCCTCGGTCACCGGCTCCGCCGTCCAGGGGTATGACGTGCGCTCGCCCGACCCCGTCCTCGCGGGCCGGGTGGCCGCCCGCCTCGAGGTCGCCCTCGCGGGCGAGCAGGTCGCGGCGGGCGTGCGGGTCGCGGGCGGCTGACGGCGCGCGCCGGTCAGCCCACGGGCAGGTGCCGGCGGGGAGCCGTCCGCGGTCCGCGGCGCGGCCGCAGCGCCCCGGAGAGCTCGAGCAGCCGCTGGACGCGGTAGCGCTGGCCCGCGTAGGGCCGGAGCAGCTCCACGAGCCCGTGGTCGTCGACGGGTCGGCCGGTCAGCGCCCAGCCGATGTTGGCCGCCACGTGGTAGTCGCCGAAGCTCACCGCGTCGGGGTCGCCGAGCGCGCGGTGCGCCGTCTCGGCCGCCGTCCACACCCCGACCCCCGGGATGCTGACGAGGCGGCGCCTGGCCGCGGCGAGGTCCAGCCCCGGCAGCTCCTCGAGCCGGTGGGCCACGCGCGCGACGCGGACCACCGTGTCCGAGCGCTGCGGGCTCACCCCGGCCCGCAGCCACTCCCAGGAGGGGATCGCGGCGAGCGTCGCGGCGTCCGGCGCCACCCGGAGGCCGAGCGCCGCGCCCGGGCCGGGGGCCGGCTCACCGAAGCGCCGCACGACACGACGCCACCCGGAGAACGCCTCCTGCCCGGTGACCTTCTGCTCGACGACGGCGGGCACGAGGGCCTCCATCACCAGCCCGGTCCGGGGCACGCGCCAGCCCGGGTGGCGGCGCAGCGCGCGCGCCACCGGCTCGTGGTGGGCCACGAAGGTCGCCGCGCCCTCGTCCTCGGCCCCGAGCATCGCGGGCAGGTGCTCCAGCACCCACGTGCGGCCCGGGCCCCAGGCCTCGGCCAGCACCAGGGCCTCGGCGGGCCGCTCCGCCACGCGCAGCGTCGTCGGGCCGTCGGGGGTGCGCACGCCCCGGAAGAGCGTGCCCCCGACCACCCTCCACGCGGGGTCGCCGGCGCCTCGCCGCAGCACGCCCCAGGTCGCGCGGACGTCGACCGGCCGGGCGGCCCGCCACACCCGCCGGGCCGACCCGGCGGGACTCCTCGTGCCCACGGCCGTCACGGGCGACACTGTGCCGCGCGGGGCGGGGCGGGCGCAAGCGCCGGTCGGCACCGGTTAGCGTGGGGGCGTGCAGTTCCCAGCCCAGGTGCTCGCCGCGGCCGTCGCTGCCGACGCCACCCGTCCGGCCCTCACCTTCTACGACGACACCCCCGAGGGGCGCGGCGAGCGCATCGAGCTCTCCCGCCGCGTCCTGGCCACGTGGGTGGCCAAGGCCGCCAACGCCCTCCAGGAGGGGCTCGACGTCCAGCCCGGCTCGGTCGTGCTCGTCGACCTGCCCGCCCCCCACTGGCGGCTCGCCTACTGGGCGCTGGCCGTGTGGTCGGTCGGCGCCACGCTGACCGTCGACGCGCACGAGGGCGCCGACGTGCTGGTGACCACCGAGCCCGACGGCGACGTCGCCGAGGACAGCGACGAGGTGGTGGCGGTGACCCTTCCCGCGCTGGCCCGCGACTTCGGCCGCGAGCTGCGCTCGGGGGTCATGGACGAGGCGGCCGAGCTGGCGAGCTACGCCGACGACTTCACCGCGTGGGACGAGCCCGAGGAGGACGGCACCGCGCTGGTGCACGGCGGCGAGCGCACCACCTTCGCCGACCTGCTGGCCGAGGTCGACCCGCTGCCCGCCGGCGCCCGCACCCTGCTCACGACGACCGACCCCGGGCTGTTCGTGCGCCAGGTGCTCGGGGTGCTGGACGCGGGCGGCTCGGCGGTCCTCGTCCGGGGCACCGCCCCGCTGGACGACGACTCGCGGCTCGCCGCGGAGGGCGTGGACCACCGCGCGGCGGGCGCGCCGGGCGCCTGACGGCCACACCGCCCGGCCACGACGGCCGACGAGGGGGCCGCCCTGCGCGGTCCGGACCTGCGGGTACGCTCACGGGCATGGACAAAGTCGTTTCCCACGCCGCCGAAGCGCTCGAAGGTCTCGAGGACGGCATGACCGTGACGGTCGGTGGGTTCGGGATCTCCGGCATCCCGAGCGTGCTGATCGACGCGCTCCTCGCCCGGGGCACCACCGACCTGCAGGTCGTCTCCAACAACTGCGGGATCGACGGGGCCGGGCTGGGGGTCCTGCTCGGCGCGCGGCGGATCAGCCGCGTCATCGCCTCCTACGTCGGCGAGAACAAGGAGTTCGCCCGTCAGTACCTCTCCGGCGAGCTGGAGCTGGAGCTGACGCCGCAGGGCACCCTGGCCGAGAAGATGCGCGCCGCCGGCGCCGGCATCCCGGCCTTCTGGACGCCGACCGGCGTCGGCTCGCTGGTGTCCGAGGGCGGCATGCCCTGGCACTACGACGCCGAGGGCAACGTGGTCAAGCAGTCCCCGCCGAAGGAGAAGCGCGAGTTCACCGTCCGCGGCCAGACCCGGGAGTACGTCCTCGAGGACTCGATCTTCGCCGACTTCGGCCTGGTCCGCGCCGCCAGGGGCGACCGGCACGGCAACCTCGTCTTCAACCGCTCGGCGCGCAACTTCAACCCGCTGTGCGCGATGGCCGCCGGCATCGCCGTCGCCGAGGTCGAGGAGCTGGTGGAGCCCGGCGAGATCGACCCGGACGAGGTGCACCTGCCCGGCATCTACGTCCAGCGCGTGCTGCCCCTGACGCCCGAGCAGGTGGCCACCAAGGACATCGAGAAGCGCACCACCCGGCCCCGGCCGGACGCCACGACCACGCAGGAGGCCTGAGCCATGGCACTGACCCGTGAGGAGATGGCGGCCCGCGCCGCCCAGGAGCTGCACGACGGCGACTACGTCAACCTCGGCATCGGGATGCCCACGCTGGTGCCCAACTTCGTCCCCGACGACGTCGAGCTGGTGCTCCAGTCCGAGAACGGCATCCTCGGCGTGGGCCCCTACCCCTACGAGGGCGACGAGGACCCGGACCTCATCAACGCCGGCAAGGAGACCGTGACCCTGCGCAAGGGCGCCTCGATCTTCGACTCGGCCACGAGCTTCGGCATGATCCGGGGCGGGAAGGTCGACGCGGCCATCCTCGGCGCGATGCAGGTCTCGAAGGCCGGCGACATCGCCAACTGGATGATCCCGGGCAAGATGGTCAAGGGCATGGGCGGGGCGATGGACCTCGTCCTCGGCGCCAAGAAGGTCATCGTCCTGATGGACCACGTCGCCAAGGACGGCAGCTACAAGATCGTGGAGGAGTGCTCGCTGCCGATCACCGGCCTGCAGGTGGTGCAGCGGATCATCACCGACCTCGCGGTCGTCGACGTCACCCCCGACGGGCTCGTCCTGCGCGAGGTCGCGCCCGGCGTCAGCGTCGAGGAGGTCGTCGACAAGACCGAGCCCGAGCTGCGGATCGCCGTCGACGAGCCGACGCCGGAGCCGGTCACGCCGGTCGCCGACTGACGCTCAGCCGCGCCGACGGGCGCGGGTCCCGCGGAGGAACCCAGTGCCCCAGGTGAGGTGCATCGTCGCCAGGACCCCGGGCATGCGCGCCACGACACCGGGCCGCTGGCGTCGCGCGATCCACGCACCGCCCGCGGTGACGGCAGCCGCATACCCCAGGGGCAGCACCCACAGGGGCCGCCAGAGCAGCCCGCCGACCGCCCCGCCGACGACGAGCGCGGTGGCGACCGGCGGCGCGAGGTAGCGCGCGTTGAGCGTCCCCGGGTGCGAGCGCGCCACCTGCCGGCGCCACTGACCGGTGGTGTAGAACTGCCGAGCGAGGTCCGGCCACGTCGCGCGCGGCCGGTAGGTGACCGTCAGGTCGGGGCTGAACCACACGACCCCGCCGGCCTCGCGGATGCGGTGGTTGAGCTCCCAGTCCTGGGCCCGGGTGAACGTCGTGTCGTAGCCGCCCACGCGCTCGAGCCACTCGCGGCGGAAGACGCCGAGGTAGACGGTGTCGGCCGGGCCGGCCGCCCCGCCGACGTGGAAGCGCGCCGCACCGATCCCCAGCGGGGAGCGCATCGCCACGGCCACCGCCTGCTGGAGGTCGCCGACCCCCTCGGCGAGCATGACGCCGCCGACGTTGGCCGCCCCCGTCTCCTCGAGGATCTCGACCGCGCGCCGGACGTAGCCGTCCGACAGCGCCCCGTGGCCGTCCATCCGCACGACGACCCCGTGGCGCGTCGCCGCGATCGCCGCGTTGAGCCCGTCCGGCGTGCGGCCGGTCGGGTTGTCGACGACGACGACGCGGGCGTCCTCGGCCGCGAGCGCGTCCGCGACCTCGCGGGTGCGGTCGCGGCTCGGCCCCACGGCGAGGACGACCTCCAGGCCGCCCGGGTAGTCCTGGGCGAGCACCGACGCCACCGCCTCGCGCAGGTGGTCCTCCTCGTCGCGGACCGTCATCATCACCGAGACGGGCGGGTATGCGGTGGGCCGGGTCGGGGAGGTGCTGCTCACGCCCGAGAGGCTATCGCGGGCGGCGGCGCACCGCGGCGCGCCGCTCCCAGGCGCGGGCCAGGGGGCTGGCCTACGCTTGTCGGTCGTGCCCCACGAACCCCAGGACGACTGGACCCGAGCGGTGCCGCGCTCACCCCGCCGCGGCCGGGGTGCGCCGCGCCCCGGGGACGAGGGCTGGGACGACTGGGACGACCCGTCCCGCACCCGCGCCATCCCCGAGCGCGGCCGGGGGCGTGACGACGACAGCTGGGCCGAGGCCTACCGCGAGGACGACGACTACGTCCCCCGGGGCCGGTCGGCCCGGCAGGGCGGCGGCGCCCCGCCTCCCCCGCGCCCCCCGCGCCCGCCGCGGTCGACGCGTCCGCCGCGACGCCGCCGGCCCCGCTACGGCTTCCGCCGCCTGATGGCGCTCCTCGCGCTGCTCGTCGTCGCCTACGTCGTGACGATGGCCGTGGTCGTCGCCCAGGTGTGGGGCAGCGTGGGCCGCACCGACTCCACCCCCGACGTGAGCGACCGGCCCGCCGCCTCCGCGGGCTCGTCCTTCCTGCTCGTCGGCACCGACAGCCGGGAGCAGCTGACCGCGGAGCAGCAGGCGGAGTTCGGCACCGGCTACACCGGCGGCCACCGCGCCGACACGGTCATGCTCCTCCACGTCCCCACCACCGGCGAGCCGACGCTCGTCAGCCTGCCCCGCGACTCGTTCGTGACGATCCGCGACAACGGCGAGAACAAGCTCAACGCCGCGCACTCGATCGGCGGCGCCCCGCTGCTCGTCGACACCGTCGAGCAGGCGACCGGCATGCGCATCGACGGCTACCTCGAGATCGGCTTCGGCGGCTTCGTCGGCGTGGTCGAGGAGGTCGGCGGCGTGCACATGTGCCTCGACGCGCCCGTGCAGGACGACAAGGCGCACGTCGACCTGCCGGCCGGGTGCCAGGACCTCACCGGGCCGGAGGCGCTGGGCTACGTGCGGATGCGCTACAGCGACCCCATGGGCGACCTGGGCCGGGTGGAGCGGCAGCGCCAGTTCCTCGCCGCCCTCGTCGACGAGATGATGAGCCCGGCGACGGTGCTCAACCCGCTGCGCCTGCACTCGGTCGGCACCGCGACGGGCGAGGCGCTCACCCTCGGCGAGGACACCTCGATGCTCGAGACCGCCCGGATGGCCCTGGCGATGCGCGCGCTGGCCAACGGCAAGGGCCACTCGGTGACCGTCCCGACCTCCGAGAACAACTACCCGACGGCGGTCGGCAGCGCCGTGCTCTGGGACGACGCGAAGGCGACCGCGCTCTTCGACGCCCTCCGCGAGGGTGACCCCATCACCGTCGAGCCCTAGGCTTCGACCACGACCTGCACCACCCGGAGGTGATCCCGCGTGCCCGAGCACGACGCGCCCGACGAGCACGACGACCCCGACCTCGAGACGACCCGGCAGACGCCGGTCGGCGAGGAGCCCGAGATGGTCGCCGGCCGCTACCGGATCCTGCGCACCCTCGGCCGGGGCGGGGGCGGCATCGTCTGGCTGGCCCGTGACGAGCACCTCGGGCGCGAGGTCGCGCTCAAGCGG
The DNA here is from genome assembly GCA_964581125.1 of uncultured Ornithinimicrobium sp. Taxonomy (GTDB): domain Bacteria; phylum Actinomycetota; class Actinomycetes; order Actinomycetales; family Dermatophilaceae; genus Ornithinicoccus. Next base: position 11,618 of record CAZONQ010000013.1, on the reverse strand, counting down.
GTCTCGGGGGAGGCCGACGCGGAGGTGCTCGTCACCCGAGGCCTGCGCGAGGCCCGCACCAGCGCGACCCTCGCCCACGACCACGTCGTGCGCGTCTACGACGCCTTCGTCCACGAGGGCGTGCCGTGGATCGTCATGGAGCACGTCCCCGGCCCCTCGCTCTCCTCCCTGCTCGAGGGCGGCCGCTCGCTGCCGGTGGCGACCGTGGCGCGCATCGGCGCGCAGATGGCCACCGCCCTCGCCGCGGCGCACGGCGCCGGCGTCGTCCACCGCGACGTCAAGCCCGGCAACGTGCTGCTCACCGACGAGAGCGGCACCGACGCCAAGCTGACCGACTTCGGCATCGCCCGGGCCGAGGAGGACCAGAAGCTCACCCGCACCGGGATGGTCTCCGGCACCGCCGCCTACTTCTCCCCCGAGATGGCCCGGGGCGAGGACCCCACGCCCGCCTCGGACGTCTGGGCGCTCGGCGCCACGCTCTACGCCGCCGTCGAGGGGCGCCGCCCCTTCCCCGACGCCGGCAACGCCGTGGCCCAGCTGCACACGATCGCCCGGGACGCCCCGGCCCCGCCGCAGAAGGCCGGGCCGCTCACCCCCGTCCTGCGCGGCATGCTCGACCCCGACCCGGCCACCCGCTGGACGGCCGGGCAGGCGGCCCGGGCCCTCGCCGACGTGGCCCGCGGGGGCGCGGGGGCGGCGGGTGCCGCAGGTGCGGCCGGTGCGGCCGGTGCGGCAGGCGCGGGGGCCTGGGACGCCGGCTGGACGGCATACCACCCCCAGGACGGCGACCCCACGCAGGCGGTGGCCGCCCCCGACGCCACCCGCAGGGTGCCGGTCGCCGGGGCCGGGCCGACGCGCACGCACACCGCGGGGCCGGGCCCGCGGCGCGAGCGGCGGTCCGTGCGCCCCGGCGTGGTGCTCGGCTGGATCATCGGGCTGCTGCTCGCCGGCCTGCTGGCCTGGCTCGTGTGGTCGATCGTCGACGGGGGCGGCAGGTCCGGCGACGGCGCCGCGACCACGACGAGCAGCCCGGCGGACGACACGACGCAGGCGGTGGGCGCGGAGGGGGCCGGCCAGCTGGCGCGGGACTTCTACGCCACCCTGGCCAGGGACGGGCTGGAGGCGGCGCGCGCCTTCCTCGGCCCGGACGCCGTCGTCGACCCCGAGATCGCCGACGGGCTCACCCGCATCGCCTGGACGGACGTCTCGACCGAGCCGCGGGACGACGGGTCCGTGGCCGTGGGGCTGACCGTGACCTACTTCTACGGCACGACGGTCTACGAGCAGCGCGAGGACCTCGTCGTCGCGCGCCCCGAGCCGGGCGCCGACCCCCTCATCGTCGGCCGGACCACGAGCGACCCGGTCATCACCACCGACGAGCAGGAGGACGAGGGGCAGACCGACGACTCGGCCCGCACCGACGAGGGCTGAGCCACCTCAGCGCGGCATCGCCGTGTCGAGGAGCTCCTGGACGACGTCCGGCAGCTCCTCGGCGGCGTCCCACCCGACGTTGGCCAGCACCACGACGGTGGTGCCGGTCGCCGGCTGGTGCCGGCAGATGGCCGCCACCCCCGGGTCGCTGCCGTCCTTGCCGAAGGCACCGTCCTCCCGGACCTCCACGCCGTAGCCGGCCGACCACGCCCCGTCGACGTGCACCCGCGGGGTGAGCACGTCCTCCGGCGTCACCCCCTGCCACACGCCGCCGCGGTGGACGGCGCGCAGGAAGGTCTCGACGTCCTGCGCGGTCGTGACCGCGCCCCCGTCGCCCCCGCCGACCGGGTGGACGGAGTAGATGTTGGTCCGCCACGGACCGCCCTCGGCCAGCGGCGGCAGGCAGCCCTGCGCGAGGTCGGGGTGCACCTCGTCCAGCGCGGGGTAGCCACTGGCGTGCATCCCCGCCGGCCGGAGCACGCGCCGGGTCACGGCCTCCCCGAAGGGCAGCCCGGACACCTCCTGCACGAGCAGCCCCAGGAGCAGGTAGCCGGCGTTGCTGTAGTGGTAGGCCTGCCCCGGCGGGCACACCGGGGGCAGGTCGGCGAAGAGCGGCAGCAGCGCCGCGTAGTCCCGGACGGTGTAGCTGGGCAGCCTCGCCCAGACGTCGTCGAGGTCCTCCCGGTGGCCGGGCAGGTCCTCGTCCTCCTCGAAGTAGTCGGCGATCCCCGAGGTGTGCGCCAGCAGGTGGTGCACCGTCACGTCCTCGCGCAGCGTCGACGGGCGCCGGTCGGCGGGCAGCACGTCGACCACCGGGTCCTCCAGCGCGACCTCACCGCGTCCCACGGCGTCGAGCACCGCGACGGCGGTGAACATCTTGCTCAGCGACGCGGTGGCGAAGCGGGTCGTGGGACGGACGGGCACGGCGTGCGCCCGGTCGGCCAGCCCGTGGCAGGACTCGAGGAGCACCTCCTCGCCACGGGTGACGCGGAGGATGCCGGAGAAGCCGTCCGCCTCGAGGCGGGCGGCACGCTCCCGGAGGGGCGCGAAGGGGTCGTCGGTGGTCACCGGACCACCATGGCCCCTGCGGACGGCGGCGTCGACCGGTTTGTCAGCCCTTGAGCAGCTGGCGCGCCATGACGATGCGCTGCACCTGGTTGGTGCCCTCGTAGATCTGGGTGATCTTGGCGTCGCGCATCATCCGCTCCACCGGGAAGTCCTTGGTGTAGCCGTAGCCGCCGAAGAGCTGGACCGCGTCGGTGGTGATCTCCATCGCGGCGTCGGAGGCGTAGCACTTCGCGGCGGCGCCGAAGAACGGCAGGTCGGCGTCGCCGCGCTCGGACTTGGCGGCGGCGACGTAGACCATCTGCCGGGCGGCCTCGAGCTTCATCCCCATGTCGGCGAGCATGAACTGCACGCCCTGGAAGTCGGCGATCGCCCTGCCGAACTGCTGGCGCTCCTTGACGTAGGCCAGCGCCGCGTCGAGCGCGCCCTGGGCGATGCCCACGGCCTGCGCCCCGATCGTCACGCGGGTGTGGTCCAGCGTGCGCAGCGCGATCTTCAGGCCCTCCCCGCGGGCGCCGACCATCCGGTCGCCGGGGATGACGCAGTTGTCGAAGTGCAGCTCGCGGGTCGGGCTGCCCTTGATGCCGAGCTTCTTCTCCGGGGCGCCGAAGGTGAAGCCCTCGTCCGACTTCTCCACGACGAACGCGGTGACGTTGCGGCCACGCTCGCCGTCGGGGTCGGTGACGGCCATGACCGTGTAGTACTCGGACTCGCCGGCGTTGGTGATCCACGACTTCTGCCCGTTGAGCACGAAGGTGCCGTCCGGCTGCTCGATCGCCTTGCACGTCATCCCCGCGGTGTCGGAGCCCGCGCCGGCCTCGGAGAGGCCGTAGGAGAACATCGCCTCGCCGCGCGCGACCGGCGGGAGGTACGTCGCCTTGATCTCGTCGCTGGCCGCCAGGATCAGCGGCATCGTGCCGAGCTTGTTGACCGCCGGGATGAGCGAGGAGCTCGCGCAGACGCGGGCCACCTCCTCGATGACGATGCAGGTGGCCAGGGCGTCGGCGCCGACGCCGTCGTACTCCTCGGCGATGTGCGGGGCGTGCATGTCGGTGGCCACCAGCGCCTTGAGCGCCTCCTCCGGGAAGCGGGCCTCCTCGTCGACCGCGGCCGCGTGCGGCGCGATCTGCTCCTCGGCGATCTCCCGGACCGCCTCGCGCAGGGCTTCGTGGTCCTCGTTGATCCGGAACAGGTCGAAGTCGCTCATGCCCGCAGCCTACCGGCCCGGTGGACGACGACTGACGCGCACGTCAACGTGCCTCGGCCGAGCGGCTCCGGCCTACCGCGCGCCGCGCCGCTGCCGCAGCTTCTCGCCCTTGGCGTGCGCCTGGTCGCGCAGGTCCTCGGCGAAGCGGGCCAGCTGCCCGCGCCACGCCTCGGCGCGCTCGCCCTCGCCGGCGGCGAGCATCCGCACCGCGAGCAGCCCGGCGTTGCGCGCCCCCGCCACGGACACGGTGGCGACCGGGATCCCTGCGGGCATCTGGACGATCGAGAGCAGGCTGTCCATCCCGTCGAGGTGCTTGAGCGGCACGGGGACGCCGATGACCGGCAGCACCGTCACCGAGGCGAGCATGCCCGGCAGGTGCGCGGCGCCGCCCGCGCCGGCGACGATGACGCGAAGACCACGGTCGGCCGCGCCCCGGCCGTAGGCGATCATCTCGGCCGGCATCCGGTGCGCGGAGACGACGTCGGCCTCGTAGGGCACGCCGAACTCCTCCAGCACCTGCGCGGCCGCCTCCATGACCGGCCAGTCGCTGTCGCTGCCCATGACCAGGCCCACGAGAGGCGCGGGCCCCGTGCCGATCGTGCCGTCGCTCATTCGGTCACCACTCCTTGCAGGTAGTCGGCGGCGTGCCGCGCCCGCTCGCGCAGCTCCTCGAGGGACTGCGCGGACCCGTCCCCGCCGTAGACGGTGACGTGGCCCAGCTTGCGGCCGGGGCGCACGCCCTTGCCGTAGAGGTGGATCTTCAGCCCCGGGTCGCGCGCCATGAGGTGGCGGTAGGTCGCGTAGAGCTGCGGGTAGTCGCCGCCGAGGACGTTGGCCGACGCGGTCCACGGGTCGCGCGCCGACGGGTCGCCCAGCGGCAGGTCGAGCACCGCGCGCAGGTGCTGCTCGAACTGGCTGGTCACCGACCCGTCGATGGTCCAGTGACCGCTGTTGTGCGGGCGCATCGCGAGCTCGTTGACGAGGTATGACGTGCGCCCGGTCCCGCGGTCCGTCACCTCGAACGCCTCGACCGCCATCACCCCGGTCACCCCGAGCTCGCCGGCGACCCGGAGCGCGCCCTCGGTGAGCGCGGAGGCGAGGTCCGGGGCGATGCCGGGCGCCGGGGCGAGCACCTCGGTGTTGATGCCGCCGGACTGGACGGTCTCGACGACCGGCCACGCCGCCGCCTGCCCGGAGGGGCTGCGCGCCACCATGACCGACAGCTCGCGGGTGAAGTCCACGGCCTCCTCGAGCAGGAGCCCGTCGGCGAGCCCGCCCTGTCCGACGCCCGACAGCCACGGCTGCACGTCGGCGGCCGAACGGCATACCTCCACGCCCTTGCCGTCGTAGCCACCCCGCGGGGCCTTGACCACGACCGGCCAGCCCACCTCGGCGGCGAAGGCCTCGACGTCCTCGGCGGTGCGGGCACGCGCCCAGCGCGGGCAGGGCAGGCCGAGCTCGGTGAGCCGCTCGCGCATGGCGAGCTTGTCCTGGGCGTGGACGAGCGCGGCGGGCGACGGGTGCAGGACGACCCCGTCGGCGGCGAGCGCACCGAGCACCTCCTGCGGCACGTGCTCGTGGTCGAAGGTGACGACGTCGCAGTGGCGGGCCCACTCCCGCAGCACGTCGAGGTCGGTGTGCTGCCCGACGGGGCTGTGCGGCACGACGAGCGCGGCCGCGGCCGTCTCCGACTCGGAGAGCACCGACAGGGTGAGGGAGAGCGCGACGGCCGGCGGCTGACACATCCGCGCGAGCTGGCCCCCGCCGACGATCCCGACGACGGGGACGCCGCCCTCGGCGCGGGCGGGGGGCGGGGCGGTGGGGGTGTCCGGGGCAGGGGTCGTCGAGCTCACGGACAGACCCTACCCAGCCGCCGACCGTAGACTCGCAGGCGTGACCCAGCAGCGCCCCTCCCTCGCCACCTGGCTGAGGCAGCTCTACGACACCCTCGCCCGCGAGGTCGCCAAGTTCGGGACCGTCGGGGCGCTGGCGTTCCTGCTGGACACGCTGCTCTACAACGTCCTCGTCTTCGGGGTGCCGGGCCTGCTGGCCGGGCCGATGGACGACCAGCCGCTGCTGGGCAAGGTGCTCTCGACGAGCATCGCGACGGTCTTCTCCTGGCTGGGCAACCGGCTGTGGACCTTCCGGCACCGCCGGCGCGCCGCGGTGGGCCGGGAGTTCGCGCTCTTCCTCTTCTTCAACGCCGTGGGGCTGGGGATCGCGCTGGTGTGTCTGGGCTTCTCGCGCTACGTGCTCGACCTGCACAGCCAGCTGGCGGACAACGTGTCCGGCAACGGCGTCGGGCTGGTGCTGGGCACGCTGTTCCGGTTCTGGGCCTACCGGACCTACGTCTTCACGACCGAGCTGGCCGACGAGGAGGACGAGGAGCAGGCGCGCGCCGCGGAGGGTCGCGCTCAGGGCGTCGTGGCCAGCGGCAGGTAGAGCGAGAACACCGGCGGTCGCACCCGCGTCAGCTCCAGCCGGCCGCCCATCGTCTCCGCGGTCTCCCGCGCCACCGCCAGGCCCAGCCCCGTGCCGGGGCCCGTCGTCACCGCCCGGTCGAAGACCGAGCGCGCCATCGCGTCCGGGATGCCCGGCCCCTGGTCGCCCACGGTGAAGACCGCCGACGGGCCGGACCTCCCCACGTGCACCGCGACGCGGCCGCGGCCGTGGACGAGGGCGTTCTCCAGGAGGGTGTTGAGCACCTGGGACACGCCGGGGGCGCTGGCCTCGACGATGATCCCGCGCTCGCTGGTGAGGACCACCTCGCGGCCCTGCTCCGCGAAGGCCGGGGTCCACTCCTCGTCGAGGCCCGCCAGGACGTGGTCGACGGCGCTGAGGGCGCCGCCGCTGGCGTGGCCGGCGCGGGTGCGGCGCAGCAGCTCGTCGACGACGCCGGTGAGGCGCTCGACCTGCCCGATGGCGATCTCGGCCTCGGTGCGGGCGACGGCCGCGTCGTCGGCCTGGGCGATCTCCTCCAGGCGCAGCAGCAGGGCGGCCAGCGGCGTGCGCAGCTGGTGGGAGGCGTCCGCGGCGAAGGAGCGCTCGGAGACCAGGGCCCGGGCGAAGGTGCTGTGGTGGCGGTCCACCTCGCGGGCGACCGCGTCGATCTCCCGGATGCCGCCCGGCCAGGGCGGGGGCTCGACGAGCCGGCCGGGCCGCGCCTTGGGGTCGAGCGCGAAGCCGCCGGAGGCCATCTCGTCGGTGCGGTGCGCCAGCCGGCGCAGCGGGTCGGCGACCTCCTCGGCGGTGCGGTCGGTCATCGGCCGCACCGCGGTGGCGACGATGCCGACGGTGGCCAGCGCCCCGACGAGCACGGTGACGACGAGCATCCACAGCGGCAGCGCCGCACGCCCCTCGTGCAGCGCGACCAGGACCCACACGACCATGCCGGCGACGCCCGCCACCACCGCCGAGACGACGAGGACGATCCGCAGCGCCAGCTCGCGGAGGACCTCCCGCACGTCGGGTCAGTCCGTCCGTCGCGCGGGGGCGGCGGGGTCGCCGGCGGGGTCCGCGCGGCCGTCCGTCCCGTCGGGCCCGTCGGCCCCGTCGGCCCCGTCAGGGTCGGCGGGGTCGTCCTGGAAGCGGAACCCGACCCCGCGCACCGTCACGATGTGGCGGGGGTCGTGCGCGTCGTCGCCGATCTTGCGGCGCAGCACCGAGATGTGCATGTCGAGGGTCTTGGTCGAGCCGAACCAGCTGTCCCACACCTCGCGCATGAGCAGCTCGCGCGGCACGACCCGCCCCTCCTCGCGCATGAGGACGCGCAGCAGGTCGAACTCCTTGGTCGTCAGGCGCACCTCCTCGTCGTGGAGGAAGACCCGCCGGGCCTGCACGTCCATCCGCAGGGCACCGCCCTCGCGGCGGGCGAGCGGCTCGGGCCCGCGCCGCAGCAGCGCGCGCACCCGGGCGAGCAGCTCGCCGAGGCGGAACGGCTTGGTGACGTAGTCGTCGGCGCCCGCGTCCAGGCCGACCACGGTGTCGACCTCGTCGGTGCGGGCGGTGAGCATGAGCACCGGCGTGCGCACGCCGGCGTCGCGGATCGAGCGGCACACGTCGACACCGTCGACGTGCGGCAGGCCGAGGTCGAGGATGACCAGGTCGTGCGCCGGCTCCTGGATGGCCTCGCTGAGCGCGGCCCGCCCGTCGTCGGCGACGGTCACCACGTAGCCCTCCCTCCGCAGCGCCCGCGCGAGCGGCTCGGAGATGGTGGGGTCGTCCTCGGCGAGCAGCACCCTGGTCATGTCGTCCTTCCTCGTCGGCACCCGACTCTATGCCGTCCGGCGGCTCAGTGGCCCGGCCAGTCCGGCCGGCGCTTCTCCACGAAGGCGGCCACGCCCTCGGCGCGGTCCTGGCTGAAGGCGGTGGCCCGCCAGCAGCCGTCCTCGATCTCGAGCCCCGCGGCCAGGTCGGTGCCCATCCCGAGGCGCATCGCCTTCTTGGCGTTGCGCACCGCCACCGGGGAGTTCGCGGCGATCCCCGCGGCCAGCTCGAGGGCGCGGTCGCGCGCCGCCCCCGCCTCGACGAGCTCGTCGACGACCCCCAGCTCGCGCGCCTCGGCGGCGCCCAGCCGGCGCGCGGTGAAGATGACCGACGCCGCCCGCGACCAGCCCACCCGCCGGGTGAGCAGCTGGGTCCCGCCGCCCCCGGGGATGACGCCGACCCCCACCTCGGGCAGGGCGAGGGTGGCCCGCTCCCCGGCGACGACCAGGTCGCAGGAGAGCGCGATCTCCATACCTCCCCCGAGGGCGTAGCCCTCCACGGCCGCCACGGCCGGGACCGGCAGGTCGAGCACGCCGCGGTAGGCCTGCCTGGACACCAGCCGGTGGTCCATCATCTGCGCGTCGGTGAAGGTGTTGCGCTCCTTGAGGTCGGCCCCGACGCAGAAGGCCTTCTCGTGCGTGCTCGTCACGACGACGGCGCGCACCGAGGGGTCGGCGGCGAGCTCGGCGGTCGCGGCCGTGATCTCGCGGCTGAGGTCGGTGCTGATCGCGTTCATCGCCGACGGCCGGTCCAGGGCCAGCTCGACCACGTGACCGCCCTCGCCGTGCCGGGTCAGCTGCAGCATCGTCGGTGCGTCCATGGGGGGCAGGCTACTGCGGCCGGACGTGCTCCACGTCACCGGCATGGTGCAGCGTGCAGCCCTGCTGCCCGTCGACGAGGAGGGCGCCCGTCTCGTCCACGCCCGCCGCGGTCCCGGTCGTCGACGTGCCGTCGGGGCGGTGGACGACGACCTCCTGCCCCACGGTCGCGCAGCGTCGCAGGTAGGCCGCGCGCACCCGCGGCAGGTCCTCCTCCAGGAGCGCGGCGTGCCAGTGGGCGAGCCGGTCGAGGTAGGCGGTGAGGAAGCCCTCGCGCGCCGCCTCCGGCAGCGGGGCGCCGCCGCGGACGATCCGCCACGAGGTGGCGGTGGGCACCGGGAGCTGGTCGGGCGCGTGGTCGACGTTGAGCCCCGTGCCGATCACGACGTCGCCGTCCGGGGCGACCTGCGCGAGGACGCCGGCCACCTTGCCGCGCGCCCCGTCCGGCAGCGGCAGGAGCACGTCGTTGGGCCACTTGAGCTCCGCGTCGACGGGCCACCGGCTGGCGGCGAGCGCCTCCGCCACGGCCAGCCCCGCGACGAGCGGGACCCAGCCCATGAGCGCGGGGGCGACGGGGGGCACCACGGCGCTGATCGCCATACCCGTGCCCGGGGGTGAGGACCAGCCGCGCCCGCGGCGACCACGGCCGGCGGACTGGTGGTCGGCGACGACGACCCTGCCCGGGCGGGGGTCGGCGAGGGCCTCGTCGTTGGTGGACCCGACGGTCTCGTGGCGCTCCGGCGCGGCCCAGCGCAGCTCAGTCATGGGACAACGTTAAGTTGGTCACCATGACCGACACCGCCAGCGCCGACCAGCACCCCGGCAGCAGCGACGACACCACCGCCCCCGGGCCCGACCTGCGGACCACCGCCGGGCGGCTGGCCGACTACCACGCCCGCGTGGAGGAGGCCGTGCACGCCGGGTCGGCCAAGGCCGTGGAGAAGCAGCACGCCAAGGGCAAGAAGACCGCTCGCGAGCGGATCGAGGCGCTGCTCGACGAGGGCAGCTTCACCGAGCTGGACGCGCTCGCCCGGCACCGCTCGACGGCCTTCGGGCAGGACAAGAACCGCCCCTACGGCGACGGCGTAGTGACCGGCTACGGCACGGTCGACGGTCGGCCGGTCGCGGTGTTCTCGCAGGACTTCACGGTCTTCGGCGGGTCGCTCGGCGAGGTCTTCGGCGAGAAGATCGTCAAGGTCATGGACCTGGCGATGAAGATCGGCTGCCCGGTCATCGGCATCAACGACTCCGGCGGCGCGCGCATCCAGGAGGGCGTGGTGGCGCTCGGGCTCTACGCCGAGATCTTCCGCCGCAACGTCGACGCCTCCGGCGTCATCCCGCAGATCTCCCTGGTCATGGGCCCGTGCGCGGGCGGGGCGGTCTACTCCCCGGCGATCACCGACTTCGTCGTCATGGTCGACCAGACCTCGCACATGTTCATCACCGGCCCCGACGTCATCAAGACCGTCACCGGCGAGGACGTGACCTTCGAGGACCTCGGCGGCGCGCGCACCCACAGCACCACCTCGGGGGTCGCGCACTACATGGCCAGCGACGAGGACGACGCGCTCGACTACGTCCGCGAGCTGGTCGGCTTCCTCCCGCAGAACAACCTCGAGGACCCGCCGGTCTTCGACGTCGAGCCGGACGAGGAGGTGGGCGCGGCCGACCTCGAGCTGGACACGCTCGTCCCCGACTCGCCCAACGTGCCCTACGACATCAAGACCGCGATCCGCAGCGTCCTGGACGACGAGGACTTCCTCGAGGTCCAGGAGCTCTACGCCCCCAACATCGTCGTCGGCTTCGGGCGGGTCGAGGGGCGCTCGGTGGGCGTGGTCGCCAACCAGCCGATGCAGCTGGCGGGCACGCTCGACATCGACGCCTCGGAGAAGGCCGCCCGCTTCGTGCGCACCTGCGACGCCTTCAACATCCCGATCCTCACCTTCGTCGACGTGCCGGGCTTCCTGCCGGGCACCGACCAGGAGTTCGGCGGCATCATCCGCCGCGGCGCCAAGCTGCTCTTCGCCTACGCCGAGGCGACGGTGCCGCTCGTCACCGTCATCACCCGCAAGGCCTACGGCGGCGCCTACGACGTCATGGGGTCCAAGCACCTCGGCGCCGACGTCAACCTCGCCTGGCCGACCGCCCAGATCGCGGTCATGGGCGCCCAGGGCGCGGCCAACATCCTCTACCGCCGCGAGCTGGCCAAGGTCGCCGCCGAGGGCGGTGACGTCGAGGCCGAGCGCGCGCGCCGGATCCAGGAGTACGAAGACACCCTCGCCAACCCCTACATCGCCGCCGAGCGCGGCTACGTCGACGCCGTCATCGCCCCCTCGGAGACCCGCGTCCAGGTGGCGCGGGCGCTGCGCACGCTGCGCTCCAAGCGCGCCCACCGGGCGCCCCGCAAGCACGGGAACATCCCGCTGTGAGCGCCGACCAGACGACCGGGAGCGCGGTCGGCCAGGCGACCGGGAGCGCGGTCGGTGAGGCGAGCGAGCCGCCGGTGATACGGGTCGAGCGCGGCAGGCCCACGCCCGAGCAGCTCGCGGCACTCACCGTGGTGCTCACGGCCGTGTCCGGCGGCGGCGGCCCGACCTCGGCGCAGGCCTCGCGACGCACGCTGTGGACGGCCCGCGCCCGCTTCGCCCGCCCCCGCCCCGCCGTCGGCCCTGGCGGCTGGCGCGCCTCCGCCCTGCCCCGCTGAGGCCCCCACCCGACCGGGCGCACGCTCTGCACCTCACCGACCGGACGCACGCTCTGCACCTCACCGACCGGGCGCACGCTCTGCACCTCACCGACCGGGCGCACGCTCTGCACCTCACCGACCGGGC